>CABUTL010000045.1 GCA_902494375.1 uncultured Collinsella sp. | reverse complement strand
TCGCCCATGCCGGCGATAATGGTCTGGCCCGTCTCCTCGTCACGATCGATGCTCATGGTCGGATCGGCCTTGCATGCCTTCTCGATAAACGTGTAGAGCTTTTCTTCGTCCCCGCGATTCTCAGCCTCGATGGCGATGCGGTACTGCGAGTTGGGGAACTTAAACGCCGCAGCCTCGACCTTGCCGGTAATCGAGAGCGTATCGCCCGTCTCGGCCGCCAGCTTAGGTGCCACGATAATGTCGCCGGCATAGGCATGGCCAACCTCGGTCATGTCGCGGCCGCACATCACATACAGGTGAGCCAGACGGTCGCCCTTGCGCGTGCGCGCGTTGACCAGCTCAAGGCCCGGCTCAAGCGTACCCGTCAGCACCTTGATAAAGCTGATGCGACCCTGCTGCGGATCGGCCAGGGTCTTAAACACAAACGCCACCGGACGATCATCGTCGCTCGAAATCTTGAGCGAATCGCCGTCGATAAGCGGCATCTCGCCGTAGTCGGTCGGCGCCGGGAAGTATGTGGCGATGTCGTCCATCAGCGAGTTGACGCCCTGCTCCTTAATGCAATCGCCCGCAAAGACCGGCACAAAGATGCGCTCGGCGATCGCCTTCGACAGCAGGCCTTCAAGCTCCTCCTGCGTCAGCGTCTCCTCGCCTTCCAAGTACTTCATCATCAGTTCGTCGTCAGCCTCGGCCACCAGCTCGCACAGATGGTCATGGGCTTCCTCGGCCTGGGCACGATACTCCTCGGGAATCTCCGACTCAACGGCTTCGGTGCCGTTGCAATGGCGTGCCTTCATACGCACCAGGTCGATGATGCCGTCAAAGTCCTCGCCCTCGCCCCAGGGAAGGGTCACGGCGCCCAGGCGCGTGCCAAAGCGCTCCTGCAGCAGGTCCATCGTGGTCGCAAAGCTGGCCTCGGAGCGCGACAGGCGGTTTACGAACACCGCACGCGCCAAGCGCAGGTCCTCGGCGGCATACCAGAGCTTAACCGTCGTAGGCTGCGGGCCGGCCTCGGCATCGACCACAAACAGAGCCGTCTCGCAGACGCTCATCGCGGCAAAGGCGTCGCCGATAAAATCGGGGTAGCACGGGGCATCGAGCACATTGATGCGCGCGCCCTTCCAGTCGATCGGCGCAATGGTCGTCGAGATGGAAAATGCACGCTTGACCTCTTCGGGGTCATAGTCGAGCGTGGGCTTGGTGCCGTCGTGGCCGCCCAGGCGGGCGGTCTTGCCGGAAAGGTGGAGCATGGCCTCGGCGAGTGAAGTCTTGCCCACCCCGCCTTGGCCTACGAGCACCACGTTCCTTACGTTACCGGTCTTGGGAGCACCCATGATGACCTCCTTGCAGGGCCGCGCGCATTGCGCGACGCCAACGGGGAGAGTTCGCGGTCGGTGCCATCCCGGGAGCAGCATGGTCGGCAGCCGAGCCGACTCACCCTCCAAATGTCCTATGCCACCACCCTACCCTCACGGGCGACCGTCCATGCACACCTTTCGGCACACGTATGAATACAGGCGGCGAGAGGAAGAGACAAGCTTGTGAGGCGATTATTGAACCCCGTCGATGCAAACAAAAAGCCGCCACAGACCGTAAGACCTGCGGCGGCTTCGCCTCAATTAATAGTTGAGTAAATACCTGAGCCTACCCCTCGATACGGCTCAAGAACTCACGCGTGCGCTGCTCGCGCGGATGGTCGATAACCTGCTCGGCGGGCCCCTCCTCGACAATACGACCGCCGTCCATAAAGACCACGCGGTCGGCAACATCGCGCGCAAACTGCATCGCGTGGGTCACGATTACCATCGTCATATTCTGCGCGGCAAGGTCTTTAATGACATGCAGCACCTCGGCCGTCAGCTCGGGATCGAGTGCCGAGGTCGGCTCGTCAAAGAACAGGATCTCCGGGTCGAGCGCTAGGGCGCGGGCAATACTCACACGCTGTTGCTGGCCGCCCGAAAGCTCACATGGCACCTTGTTCTCGTTGCCCGTAAGCCCCATCTGAGCAATCAATTCATGCGCACGAGCTTCCGCCTGCTCGCGCGGGCGCTTAAGCACGCGGATCGGCGCGTCGATGATGTTTCTCATCACGGTATAGTGCGGGAACAGGTTGTAATTTTGGAACACCAGGCCGAATCGCGAGCGCGCCTGCTTGGGCACATCGCCCTTCGCATAGACCGCGCCCGAACCCGCATCCGTCGCAACGGCAAGGTCGCCAAACGAAAGCGAGCCGCCGTCGAGTGTCTCGAGCAGCGTGGCACACCGCAGCAGCGTGGACTTACCGCCACCCGAAGGTCCGATAATCGCCACGACCTCGCCGCGCTTAACCTCAAGCGAGATATCCTTGAGCACCTCATTGCCGCCAAACGCCTTACGCGCGTTTTCGATTTTCATCACTGAGTTAGTCATGATAATAGTCCAGCTTCTTTTCGGCGGCGCCCAGCAGCATCTCGACCACAAAGTTAAAGACCCAGTAGATCAACGCCGCAATCGCAAACGGCACCATGCTCACTTGCGAGGCGACCAGCGCCTTGGCCGTCGAGAACATCTCACCCACGCCAATGGCAAACGCCAGCGACGTGTCCTTGACCAGCGTGATGATCTCGTTGCCCATCGCCGGCAGAATACGCTTGGCAACCTGCGGCATCACAATGTACAAAAACGTCTGCAGGCGCGAGTAGCCCAGCACCTCGGCGGCCTCGTATTGACCGCGCGGAATGGACTGCAGGCCCGAACGATAGATCTCGGCAAAGTAACCGGCGTAGTTGATGATGAACGCTACGACGCACGCCGTCCACTTGGAATCGGGCGTGAGCGAAATGCCGAACACGTAGTACGGGGCAAAGTAGATGGCAAACATCTGCAGCATGAGCGGCGTGCCGCGCATAACCGAGATATAGATGCGCGCAATCCAGCGGAGCGGCGCAATTTTGCTCATGCGCATAAACGCCACGGGAATTCCCAGCGGAATCGACCCGAGCAGCGTCAGTACAAACAGCTGCAAACTGACCAAGAATCCCTGGCCAAGCATCTGCATCATGACCTGAATAGACATTACTTGAGCACCCAATTATCGAAAGATAGACCATAGCTTGAATACTTGTCGCAGAGATCCTTAACCGTACCGTCATCGTAGAGTGCCTTGAGCGACTCGGTCACGGCGTCGGCCGACTTGGTGTCACCCTTCTTAAAGCCGACGGCGTAGTGCTCGCTGGACAGCGGCTCATCAAGCTGCGTATAAGCATCGGGCTTGGCGGCAAGCTGATACTGGGCAATCGAAAGGTCGCAAGCCACGGCATCGACCGCGCCGCTCTCGAGCTGCATAAAGGCCGTGTTGTACTCGCCGATGGTATCGAGCGTGGCAAACGTCGCCGCCAGATCCTTCTGGTCACCCTCGAGCACATCCTGCGCAGCGGAATCAGTCTGAGTAATCACGGTCTTGCCGGCAAGACCGTCCCAGCTCTTGATGCCCGCGTCCTTCTTGACCACCAGCACCTGCTCGTTGAGCATGTACGGCTCGGAGAACGTGTAGTCGTCCTCGCGGCCCTCCATGGTAAAGCCGTTCCAGATGCAGTTGATGGCGCCCGAATTGAGCAGCGTATCCTTGGCATCCCAGTCGATGGCCTCGTATTTGACCTCCCAGCCCTGCTTATCGGCAACAGCCTTGGCCAGATCGAGATCAAAGCCGGTGTACTCGCCATCGTCGCCCACAAAGCCGTACGGAGGATAGGACTTATCAAAGCCCACCACGAGCTTCTTGGACTCCGCAGCGCCCTTCACATCCTTGGCCGCGGCAGAGCCAGCAGCGGAGCCCTTGCCGGCACCACCGCCGCAACCGACAAGACCAAGGCCAAGCACCGTGGCAAGCGAGCCGGCTAGACCAACAAACTGACGACGAGACATATCGGTATTCATGGTATTCCCCCTTGATGGCACTTTAGTTAAGTAAAGTGAGTCGTGTAACGTCCAGAATCATACACTCTACCTTGATAAAGTACAAGGGAGAGGTTGCCCGGCGTGGGCGGGGAGCGGCGCGTAATTAAGTTTCCTGCTCTACAGTCCTGCGCAAGACGGAAAGCACGCATGGAGCACTAGGTTGGAGCACCCGGCTGAGTGGCGCCCGGCGCGGAGTTTAATTTGCTGCTCTACAGTCCTGCTCACGACGGAGGCCACATTAAGTGGCCTCCTGTTCGTGCGGAACTCGCGACAAATTAAACTCCGCGCCGGGCGCCACTCAGCCGGGAGACAACGTGCTCGGAACCTTAAATAGCCTCCTCTCCAAACGGGCACGTTGAATGCACGGTACAATTGCTCCGGACTTTTCTTTTATTTAATAGTGGGGTTAATTCATGGCAGAATCTCGTGCGGAGCGTAAGGCTCGTCGTGCTTTGATCGAGGCGGCTGAGGGGTCAGAGGAGAAAAAATCTTCTAAGAAATCCAAGTCGTCTCAGGACGCGAAGGGTAAGTCGGCCAAGGGCAAGGCTAAGGCCAAGCGTCCCGGCTCTCGTCGGAACGAAGATAAGGCATCTCAGAATCGCTCCAAGCGCTCGCATAAAGATCCGGTTTCGTCTGCGCGTAAGGCTGTGGACCCCAAGTCTCCTTGTTCCATCATGAAAGCTTGCGGTGGGTGCGCGGCGCTCAATCGTCCTTATAAGAAGCAGCTCGCCGCCAAGCAGGCTGCTATGGAGGAGCTTTTTGCTTCGCTTTGTGAGCGCGAGGGTATTAGCGTCGACCCCATTCGCGGTATGGGAGTCACCCTGGGCGACCCGGGCAAATATCCTGCGCCGCGTGGCTTTCGTCATAAGGCTGCCACTCCCTTTGCTCCCGGTAAGGAGGGCGCTGTCCGTTGCGGTTTCTTTGAGCGCGGCACGCACAAGATCGTTGCCGTACCCGAGTGTCCTGTCGAGGCGCCGGGTGCCCGTCAGATTCTCAACGGCATCGCACGCGAAGCTGAGCGGCTGCATATTCCCGCGTTTAATGAGGACAAACATCTTGGTTTGCTTCGCTATGCCGTCGTCCGCTGCGGTTGGCGTACCGACCAGGTCATGGTTACGCTCGTGACCGCCCAGCGTGACCTACCGCATGCGCAGGAGTTCTTTGAGGCTGTCGCGGCGCTCGATCCGCATATCGTCACCGTTGCCCAAAATATCAATGGCCGTCCCGGTAACGCCATCTTGGGTGAGGAGACTCGTATCGTCTATGGCGCCGAGTGCATGCGCGACCAGCTGCTCGGTTGCGAATTCGATATCTCCCCTACCGCGTTCTATCAGACCAATCCGCAGCAGACCGAGCTACTCTATCAGCTCGCGATTGACGGCATGGACCTGCAGCAGGGTGACATTCTTATGGACGCTTACTGCGGCAGCGGCACCATCGGTCTGTGCGCCGCGAAGGATGCCCAGGACAGAGGTGTCGGCATTATGCTGCTCGGCGTGGAGCGCAACCCGGCGGGCATTGCCGACGCACGTCGCAATGCCGAGCTCAACGGCCTCACCCGCAGCGCTTGGTTTATGGCCGATGATGCCACCGACTACATCCTAGATGCCGCCGACAACAACGAGCGGGTCGATGTCCTTTCCATCGATCCGCCGCGCGCCGGCTCTACCCCCGAGTTCCTCGAAGCTGCCTGCGCGCTTAAGCCGCGCCGCATCACCTATATCAGCTGCAACCCCGTAACTCAAGAGCGCGACCTGCATCAGCTCCTCGACGGAGGCTATTGCCTGCTCAAGATCACGCCCGTCGACATGTTCCCTCACACCGACCACACCGAAACCGTAGCGGTCCTCGAACGCCGCTAACCGACCTCAGTAGATTTTTGGGACAAGAAAGGGGGCGACCCGCCTGGGCCGCCCCCTTCGCTTGGTTTATAAACTCCGCTACATCCCATTGCGCAGATCGCACACGCCGGCTGCCGCCATCTCGCGCAGCAGCGTCTCGCGGTCGCGCGTCACGATCAAATCTAGCGGGAAGTGAATCTCGTCGAGCATCTTGCGCGCGTGATCGAGCTTGCCAATGGCCATGCCAATGTGGGCATCGGTTGACACGCCAATGCCCACGCCCAGCTCGGCGCAGCGCTCGGCGATCTTGCGGCATACGGCCCAATGCTCAGTGTCGACACCGTGTTCAAGACTATGGTTGTTGATCTCGATAATCTTGTGCTTGGCCTTAGCTGCCAACAGCACCTCGTCGATATCGAACGGCACGCCCGAACGCCCCGTGTGACCCAGCATGAACACCTTGGGGTGCTCCAGGGCATTGATATACATCTCGGTCGTCTGGGCCAGCGTCGCGCCTTCAGCAATCTGCGGATTATGCACGCTCGCAACCAAATAATCCAAATTTCGCGTAACCAAATCGAACAGCGAATGCTGACGGCTGTACGAATCACCGGCAATATCGAGCGTGACAGGAGTGTCCTCGCCAAACAGGCTTCCGTCCAGCGAAACGATATCGGCCTCGGCACCACGCAGCACCAGCACGCCGCTCCAAATGCGCGGCCAGATATCCTGGTTGATAAAGAATTGGTAACTGCGCAGGTCATTGGGGCAAGCCGTAACCATAGAGCTCAGATGGTCGGCAGATCCGAGCACCTGCAGGCCACGCTCTGCCGCCCAGTACACATTCTCCTCAATGGTCGAATATGCATGCGCAGAGAATATCGTATGGGTATGAATGTCACAAGAAAGCAGGTAGGGCATCAGGTCTCCTTATCTGGCACGGCCGTCGCTTATATTCATTGTACGCATAGCCTTCGATAGTCGTAAAACCACTCCATCCCAAAGACACAACGTCCATGACAACGGGGTCTGGCTTAACACCAAACCCCGTTTCACGTAAAACATTGTAGGCAGAGCGCTTTACTTTTAACGATACTCGTCCGCCAACTGTTTCCAAGCGGGTAGCGAATTGATAATCGTTTCGTAACTCACGCAATAGCCCAGGCGGAACCAACCCGGCATACCAAAGCTGTCCGAGGGAACCGCAAGCAACTCATACTTCTTTGCACGCTCGCAAAACGCATTCGCATCGGGTTCCAGCGCCTTCACCCACAGGTAGAATGCACCATCCGGCTCAACATAGGTGTAGCCGTACTCCGCTAGTGCGTCGGTAAGCGCGGTGCGGTTGCGCGCATAGGCCTCGACATCGCTCGGCTCATCGATGCAATCGATGATTACGCGCTGGAAGAGTGCCGGTGCGCATACAAAACCTAGCGTACGGGCAGCACCCGCAACAGCCGGCATCAGACGGGCAGCCTGCGGATTGGTGTTGGGAACCAAGATCCACCCCACGCGCTCGCCCGGCAGCGACAGCGACTTGGAATACGAGTAGCACACGATGGTGTGCTCGTAGATCGAGGGCACCCAAGGCACCTCGGCACCGTACACAATCTCGCGGTACGGCTCATCCGAGATGAGCATAATCGGATTCTCGGGATCGCGCTGAGCGTTGGCCTCGCGCAGAACATTGGCCAGTCGCGTCAGCGTGTCGCATGTATATACGGCACCGGTCGGATTGTTGGGAGAGTCAATGATGACGGCCGCCGTCTTATCGCTGATCGCCTTGAGCACGTTGTCCACGCTCAGCTGGAACGTATCTTCATCGGCGAGCGCCTCAACACACGTACAGCCGGCCTTCTCAATCCAAACGCGATACTCCGGAAAGTACGGGGCGATAACAATAACCTCGTCGCCCGGGTTCGTAACGGCGTTGAGCGTGCAGGTGAGCGAAGCCGCGGCACCCACCGTCATAAATACGTCTTTGCCCTCATAGCTCGTGCCAAAGCGGCGGTTGAGCGATTCGGCCACAGCGGCACGACATTGCGGCAGGCCCGGTGCGGGCGTGTAGCCGTGCAGCTGGTCGCTCGGCAGCTCCAGGGCCTTCTTAATCGACTCAGCCACAGCAGCGGGCGCCGGAACGCTCGGATTGCCCAGCGAAAAATCGAATACGTTTTCCGCACCGATCTGCGCCTTGCGCTCAAGGCCATAGCTAAAAATCTCACGGATGATGGAGCTTTCCGCGCCGCGAGCATACATAGTTTCGTTGATCATCTGTTCCCCTTTCGCATAGGCGCTATTGTACGCTTTAGCCGAGCAAAGTGCCGCAGCAATGTTGATTGGGGACAGACTTAAATGCGTGAAAACGCTCATTTAAGTCTGTCCCCAATCAACAGACGGCCCCATATCGCTCAAATCAGAACCACCCTTAAAAAGGGTGGTTTGCTCTTAGGGTATAACCCACGGGCCCCGGGCTCGCGTCTAAAGGCGCGGGCCCGGACTTCGTCCAGGCCTAGTGCATCTTGACCCGTG
>CABUTL010000044.1 GCA_902494375.1 uncultured Collinsella sp. | reverse complement strand
CACGCCCGCCGCAACGCTCTATCGCTTTGGAGCCCTTGGCGCTTGCGAGCCGCACGAACAGGCAGCCTGCCCCACAACCGAGCTCGATCTCAGGCTCGGACGAACCCTGTAGCCCGCCAGCCCCTCCGCGGGCAACAATCCTATTCCACAACACAACCAACAGAAAGGAGTCCTCATGGACACCAATCATTCCCCCATCATCAGCCCCCTCACCATGCGTGAATCCGCCCGAGGCATCACGCTCACCAGCATTTACGATGAGATGCTCGCCCGTCGCGAGCTCTCCGTCATGGGAAACATCGAAACCCCGATGGCCCACGACCTATGCCAGCAGATCCGCCTGCTCGATGCCACCGACCCCAGCCGCCCCATCACCATATTTGTCGCCAGCGCCGGCGGAAGCGTGCGATCGGGCCTTGCGATCTATGACGCCATGCGCCTCGCATCGTGCCCCATCCGCACCGTCTGCCTGGAATTCGCCGCGTCCATGGGCGCCGTGATCTTTATGGGCGGCGACGATCGCCGTATGGCGCCCCATGCAGAGCTCATGATTCACGACCCGCTGATCCCCCAGGGGGCAGGCGGCTCGGCACTTGCGCTGCAGGAAACCAGCCGGCGTCTCATGCAGACCCGCAAGACCCTCACGCAAATCCTCTCGGACCGCAGCGGCCTCACGCCCAAGCGCATCCAGTCCCTCACTGCAAAAGACACCTACCTTTCGGCCGAGCGCGCCGTCGAGCTCGGCTTTGCCCACGAAATCCTCTCGACCACCAAGGAGGTCGCCCATGTCTAACCTCGCCAGCCGCCTCGCCGCATCTGAGTCCGCATCGTCCACCATCCTCGCCAAGGATCGAACGCTTTCCTGCGACACCCGCCAAACGGGACTCAACAACAATGCACTTGTGATCGGCCCCTCGGGAGCCGGCAAGACCCGAAACGTCCTCAAGCCCAACCTGCTGCAAATGAACGCAAGCTACATCGTGCTCGACACCAAAGGCACGCTCTGTCGCGAAGTGGGACCCGTGCTGGCAGCCCACGGTTACCGCGTGCAATGTCTCAACTTCGCCGACCTCAACACCGTCCCGGCCCTTGCGCCCGGCATCGAGCGCTGCGGCTACAACCCCCTGAGGCACATTCGCCGCAAGGCGGACGGCAGGCCCAACCAGCAGGACATCCTCTCGGTGGCAAAGGCCATCTGCCCCATCGAGGACAACAACCAGCCTTTTTGGGATCATGCGGCGGCAAACCTGCTGTCGTGTCTTATCGCCTACGTCACCGAACAGCTACCCGCCGACGAGCAGACGATCAGCTCGGTCATCAAGCTGATCGAGCACCTGCAGGACGGTGCCACAGGTCGATTGTTTGACGACCTGATCACGACCGACCCCCAAAGCTATGCCCTCTCGCTATGGCGGCGCTACGCCATTACGCAAAATGCCGAGCGCATGCACGCGAGCATCGTCGGCATCCTTGCCGAAAAGGTCATGTGTCTGGGATTCGACGGTGCGGCACAGCTCTATCGTGAGTGCCATCAGGCGGACTTCGCTTCCATGGGACACACCCCCTGCGCCCTGTTTGTAACCGTGAGCGATATTGACCGCAATCTCGATCCGCTGACCGGCCTCTTTATTTTGCAGGCGTTTATGGGCCTCATTCGTGAGGCCGATAGGCAGCCCGACGGCAGCCTGCCCGTGCCCGTGCGCTTTATGCTCGATGACTTCGCAAATCTGCAGATCCCCCAGATCGACAACGTGCTCTCGATTATCCGAAGCCGCAACATCTGGGCAACGCTGCTGCTGCAGTCGACCAACCAGCTCGATGCGCTCTATGGCGAGGCACGCGCACGCTCCATCATGGGCAACTGCGACACGCATCTGGTGCTGGCGTTCCAGGATCCCGAGAGTGCCCGGGTGTTTTCCGACCGCGCCGACGCGCTGCCCAGCACGCTCATGGCGACGCCGATCGATCGCTCGTGGCTCTTTGTGCGCGGTCGCACTCCCGAACAGGTCGAGCGCTTTAGGCTCGAAGACCATCCGCTCTACGGGGAGCTGCCCGAGGCGCAGCGAGACCATGCGGAGGCCGAGATCTAGGCGCAGGGTTCTCGCGGCGCGCGGCGCCCCAGCGATGTTCCACAAAGGCCGTGCGCCCCGGGACTACGGCAAAGCAAAGGGGCCCGCATCCGATAGGATACGGGCCCCTGACTATAAGGCGCGATGCGTTAACAGCAGCGACTACTTGCGATGCGCGCGATAGAACTCGATGAGCGCCTGGGTCGAAGCGTCCTGCTCGGCCTTGGCGGCGTCATCGTGGAAGGCCGGGGTAATCTGCTTGGCAAGCTGCTTGCCCAGCTCGACGCCCCACTGGTCGTAGGAGTCGATGCCCCAGACCGTGCCCTCGACAAACGTGATGTGCTCGTACAGGGCGATGAGCTCGCCGAGTGCGAACGGGGTCAGCGTGTCGCCGAAGATCGAGGTCGTCGGGCGATTGCCCTCAAAGCAACGGGCCGGGACGATCTGCTCGGGCGTGCCCTCGGCACGAACCTCATCGGCCGTCTTACCAAAGGCGAGCGCCTTGGTCTGGGCCAGGAAGTTGCCCAGGAACAGCTCGTGGACATCCTGGCCGCCGTCGGTCGCAGGGTTGGCGGTATTGGCGAAGGCGATGAAGTCGGCCGGAACCACCACAGTGCCCTGGTGCAGCAGCTGATAGAAGGCATGCTGGCCGTTGGTGCCGGGCTCGCCCCAGAAGATCTCACCGGTGTCGGAGGTCACGGCGCTGCCGTCCCAGCGGACATGCTTGCCGTTGGACTCCATGGTGAGCTGCTGCAGGTAGGCCGGGAAGCGGTGCAGGTACTGGCAGTACGGCAGCACGGCGTGGCTCTTGGAACCGAAGAAGTTGACGTACCAGACATTGAGCAGGCCCATCAGCGCGACGGCGTTGTTCTCGAGCGGGGTGTTGCAGAAGTACTCGTCGATGGCGTGGAAGCCCTCGAGGAACTGCTGGAAGCGCTCGGGGCCGAGCACGACGATCAGCGACAGGCCCACGGCGGAGTCAACGGAATAGCGGCCACCGACCCAGTTCCAGAAACCGAAGGCGTTGGCGGGGTCGATACCGAAGGCCTCGACCTTCTCGAGTGCGGTGGAAACGGCGACGAAGTGCTTTGCCACGGCCTCGGCGTTCTGCTCATCGGAGCCGTCGATGGCGCCCTGAGCCTTGAGCTGCTCGAGCATCCAGGTCTTGACCTCGCGGGCGTTGGTGAGGGTCTCGAGCGTGGTGAAGGTCTTGGAGACGATGATTACGAGCGTGGTCTCGGGATCCAGGCCCTTGAGCTTCTCGGCCTGGTCGTTGGGGTCGATGTTGGAGATGTAGCGGCAGTCGATACCGGCGTCGGCATAGGGACGCAGAGCCTCGTAGGCCATGACCGGGCCCAGGTCGGAGCCGCCGATGCCGATGGACACCAGATGCTCGATCTTCTTGCCGGTAACGCCCTTCCACTCACCGGAGCGCACGCGCTCGGCGAAGGCATACATGCGGTCGAGGACCTCGTGCACGTCGGCGACGACGTCCTGGCCGTCGACGATGAGCTGGCCCTTCTCGCTTGCCGGGCGGCGCAGCGCGGTGTGCAGGACAGCGCGGTCCTCGGTAGTGTTGATGTGCTCGCCAGAGAACATGGCGTCGCGGCGCTCCTCGAGCTTCACCTCGCGGGCAAGATCGCACAGCAGCTTGACGGTCTCATCGGTCACCAGGTTCTTCGACAGATCGAAGTGCAGGTCACCGGCGTCAAAGCTCAGCTTGTTCACGCGCTCGGCATCGGCAGCGAACCAGGCCTTGAGGTCGATACCATCGGCCTCGAGCTTCTCCTGATGAGCCTCGAGTGCCTTCCAAGCGGCAGTCGACGTAGCATCGATAGGTGCGGCAACAGTTGCCATAGAGTCCTCCTCAGCATACGGGCGCACGCCTCCATGCGCCCGGACATTCAGATGCCACTATTCTAGCGCAGGTCATGACTACAATCAGCGAGCGTTGCCAATCGGCCCCCAAACGGCAACCGATCAAAAAGGGACAGGCTTATATTTGGCAGGTCAAACGCTTTACCAACCAAAAATAACCCGTCCTTTTATGGCAAATATTAGGCCGCGGCGCAGACGCTACCGAGTAACTCACGCAGAGGAGACCCGATGCCCTCCAGCAGTTCGGGCGCGATAATGGCAAAAACGGGAACCTCGCCGGTGCCCACGACAGCAGGCACCTTGCCCTCCGAGACAATGCATCCATAAGGCACAAAGCCGTCTTCGCCGGCATCGAGCGCCGCCATGCGACGCGCGAGCTCGCGCGCAAAGCCGGCAGTATCGGCATCGCCAATCGCCAGGACAAAGTCCACGCCTTCGTCGGTCGCCAGGGCTACGGCCTCATCGACCAAATCATCTCCCCCATCGCCCCCGACCAAGCCGCAGCGAAAAAGCACGCGTTCGAGCAGAGCTCGATCAAGCGAGCCGAGCGCCGCCGAGACGAGCTCATCGTGCGTATGTTTGTCACCGCCCAACACGACCAGCGCCTTGGTGCCACCGTAGTGAGCGACCAATCGTCCGCACCAGCGAGCCACGTCTCCATCCGCAACAAGGCGCGTCGGCATACCAAACCCATAATTGACCATCTTTCCCACAACCCTTCCGTGCGTATAGGCGGTATCGATCGTTAGGCTCATGCTACGAAGCGAGCTTTTCCGAGCTGTTTCGCGCTCTTTAGGGCTGCGTTAAAAACCCGATGCAGCCGCACGACCATACCCGCCAAAAAGGGACAGGTTTTGACGGTGTCCAGTCGAGCGGGTATTATCGAACAGGTATTCGATAAGAACATGTGTTTGATGGGAGGACGCGTGGCGCACGAGCAGCACACCTACATCTGCATCGACCTCAAGACGTTTTATGCCAGCGTCGAGTGCGTGGACCGCGGGCTCGATCCACTCACCACCAACCTGGTCGTTGCCGACGAATCACGCGGACGCACGACCATCTGCCTCGCCATCACACAGGCCATGAAGGACCTCGGGATACACAATCGCTGCCGTCTGTTCGAAATTCCCGATGGCATCGACTACATCACGGCCGTACCACGCATGCAGCATTACATGGAGGTGTCGGCGAAAATCTACGGTATCTATCTGGAATACGTCAGCCCCCAGGACGTGCACGTCTACTCCATCGATGAGTGCTTTATCGACGTGACGCCCTATCTGGACCTCTATCACACCGATGCGGAAGGGTTCGCCTGCACGCTGCGCGACGAGGTCCTCGCGCGCACCGGCATCACGGCGACGGTCGGCATCGGCCCCAACCTATTCCAGGCCAAGGTAGCGCTCGACATTACCGCCAAGCACGTACCCAGCCGCATCGGCATACTCGACGACGAGGCCTTTCGCAAGGAGATCTGGCCCCATCGTCCCATCACCGATATCTGGGGCATCGGTCCCGGCGTGGCAGCCCGCCTCGAGAAATACGGCGTCTACGATCTGATGGGCGTCGCGGCGCTCGACGAAAACCTGCTTTACGACGAGCTCGGCGTCAATGCCGAATATCTCATCGACCATGCCTTCGGGCGCGAGCCGACAACCATCGCCGACATCCAAGCCTATCGCCCGCAAGCAACTTCGACCACCACAGGACAGGTGCTCTCGAAGGGTTATGCCTACGAACAGGCCTATACCGTCTTGCGCGAGATGGTCGATGCCGCCGTGCTGGATTTGATCGACAAGCACGTGGTGTGCGACAGCATCTCGCTCTTTGTGGGCTATGCAAGCGAGCGCGCCGACATCCGCAGGCTTGATGCCAGCGGCACTGCACAATATGTGGACGAATGCGGACACCTGCGCTCGAGTACGTCGAGCATCGAACCCACCGCAACCGCCGGCCCCGAGCTCGCACCCCGTGCGCCCAAGCCCGTCCAGCGCGATGACGAACGGCGTCGTCTGGTACGTGAGGCGCAGGCAATCGATGGCATCTTTGTGGGAGAGCATGGCGGCAAACCGCGCGGTGGCTATGCCGCACTCTTTGCGCACTCCAACGCCTCGCGCAAGCTGCCCGAGCGCACCAATTCGTTTAAGAAGATCATGGGATATTTCGATGAGCTCTGGGCACAGACTGTCGATCCCAAACGAACGGTCAAGCGCATCAACCTGGGATTTGGCAATCTGGTGCCCGAGGAATTTGCCACCATCGATCTATTTAGCGATATCGAGGCGGATGAGCGCGAGCGCGACCTAGCGCGCGCCGTCCTGGCCGTGAAAGGCAAGTACGGCAAGAACGCGCTCGTCAAGGGATTAAGCTTTACCGCTGGCGCCACCGCGCGCGAACGCAACGATCAGGTAGGAGGACATCGTGCCTAAGTCCCAACAACAGCCGATGCGGCCACCGACACCTTTTGAACGCCTAGCGGACCCCGAGGGAAGACGTCGTTCCGCCGACCCAAAGCTCACCGCCAACGGCACCGTCCGTGCCGGCCGTGCCGCGCAGTTTATGCCCTTTGCCGCCCTCACGGGATACTACGAGCTCGTGCGTAAACAAGAGATCACCGCCGAGCCAAAATGCGAACTCACAGAAGAAAAAGCCCTCGAGCTTTCGCAAAAGCTCGAGGGCCTCAAACGCGGCGACTTGGTGCGCGTCACCTATTACGATGCGTACGGCTATCGCACTCGCACGGGCATCCTTGATGAGGTGCTCCCTGCGTTCAAGCTACTCAAACTCAGGGATATCGCCATCGACTTCGACGACATCCAGGACATCGAGCTACGCGGACGAGCCTAGACAAGGACGCGCATCCAGAGCGACGCTTACAGCGTCATGACGTAGTAGCCCGCGTCTTTCACGGCCGTCTCGAGGACATCACGATCAACCGGCTGCTTAGAGCGCACGCGTGCCGTGTGGTCCGCATACGTCACCGTTGCCCACACGCCATCCAGTGCATTGAGGGCATTGGCTACGTTCTGAGCGCAGCCGTCACAGCTCATGCCGCCGATGAGCAGCTCATCGCTATAGGGATAGTGCGATGCATCGGTATCCACCACAACAACCTTTTTGGCCTTCTTGCCGCTCGCACCATCGCTGCAACAACTCTTCCCGTGTGTCGAAGCGGCAATGCGACGCAGTCCAAAAAACATGCCGACGGCAATGACGGCCAGCACGATGAGATTCGCAGGGTTGAGCAAGTCACTCATGCGTTCCCCTTTCAAGTAACACTATCTAGATACCCCCATGGGGTGTCACCATCTTAACCCAAATTCATGCCCGTTCGGTCAATTAGTTTCCCTCTTCAAACTTTTTTGTTGACCATGGCTTACTTTCGTGTATAAGTTTTCCTAGGCTAACAACTGAGGACCCGAAAGGAGCATCGTGACTCGAACCATTGACATCCCAACATACCAAACGGCTGTCGTACGCAACTGCTCCCCTACGCTCGCAGGTATCAAGCCGGCTTCGCTCTTTACCTATCCCGGCGTTTACGCCAACCAAAACGGAAAACCCGGCGCCGCCCATATCGAAGAGCGACGCTCTCGCCTGCTCGCCGTCATAGCCCAATGCAACCGCGAGCTCCAGCCACTCGGAATCCATATGAGCGTTTTGGTCTGGCGTCCCTGCGGAGCGCTCATCTATGTGTACCGCCCTGCGGACCTCATGCGATACCTCTCCGACCCCCGTGCCACGACGGCGCTAGCCGCCGAAGGTTACGATGTCCACAACCTGCCCGCATCCCTGGTGCATCTCGCCGCGCGCATCACGCTGGCAAGCAGCAATGCCGCAGAAAGCGCCTATGACGGCAGCGCCTGCGCACTCGCGCGAAATAGGCACTGCGATACGGGGTGCATATGCGAGTTCCCCCACGAAATTGGCTATTTTTTGGGCTATCCCTACGAAGATGTCCATCAGTTTATCGTCCAGCACGGCGAAAACTATAAGGTCTTTGGCGCATGGAAGGTATACACAAACGTTGAGCAGGCGCTCACGACCTTCGATTCCTATCGCGCATGCACGCAATACCTTACCTACATCTATCAACAGGGCTGCACCCTGGGACAACTTGTCCAGGCAACCCGATAGAGCATACAAGACGCGGCCGCACGCCGCACAACCGAAAGGAAAACATATGAGCAAGATCGCCGTCGTCTACTGGAGCGGTACAGGCAACACCGAGGCCATGGCAAACTTCGTTGCCGAGGGTGCAACCGGTGCCGGCGCCGAGGCAGAGGTCATCTCCTGCGCCGACTTCTCCGCAGACAAGGCCGCCGGCTATGACGCCATTGCCTTCGGCTGCCCCGCCAT
>CABUTL010000043.1 GCA_902494375.1 uncultured Collinsella sp. | reverse complement strand
CCGCCTCGAGCATGATCACATCGCCGGGCACGAGCTCGGCGCTCGGCAGGTGCACGAGCTTGCCGTCGCGCAGCACCTTGGACTGCGCCGCGCTCATCTCCTGCAGGGCCTCGAGGGCCTCCTCGCTTTTAGCCTCCTGGACCACGCCCAGCACCGAGTTGACGATAACGACGAACATGATGATGGCGACATCGGCAAAGTCGGGCTCGCCCTTGACCATACCCGTGAGCGCGCTGATAACGGCGGCAACGATCAACATGATGACCATGGGGTCGGCCATCTGCTCAAAGAAACGCTTCCACAGCGGCGTTTTCTCGGCTTCCTCGAGCTTGTTAGGGCCTGTCTTGGCGAGGCGCGACGACGCCTCGTCGTTGCTCAGGCCGAGGTTCTCATCGACGCCCTGGTCGCTGAGCACCTCCGCCGCGGCGGACAGGTATTCCTTTTGCATATAGAGTCCCCTCCTGGGATTCGGGCCACTCAGCAGATTGATGCCCGATCATAATTCCCAGGAGAAGGGCAAGGGCTCATCAAGGCTGCCGTGCTGAGCGGCAGTTGATAGTGGAGCTATGGTACCCCAAAGCGGCGCGTCTAGCCAAAACATTCCAATTGGAAACACGGCTCGAGTGCAACGATGCAGACCGTGTGATGCTCAACCTTGATAAAACGTTTTTTCTTCGGCGCATCGTCAAACTGAAATATCGCCCAGATAGCAGCGGTCAGAACGGTTGATAAAGTTTTTTCATATACCGTTTTTACCGCAAAAAATGAACTTCTAATTCGGCATACGGTCGATTTTTGAGGGTATTCGGTCGTCATTTCGTTATAATCATCTCAGTTTTATTTCTTATGGTTTATCTATCAGCGCAAGACGATGTCAGATGGAGGTCTGAATGTACAAGCGCACCAAGATTGTATGCACCATGGGTCCCGCCTGCGATAGCGACGAGACCATCCGTGAGATGATCAAGGCGGGCATGAACGTCGCCCGTTTTAACTTCTCGCACGGATCCTACGACGAGCACCACGGTCGCATCGAGCGCGTCCGTCGTATTTCCAAGGAGCTCGGTCTGCCCGTCGGCATCCTGCTCGACACCAAGGGCCCCGAGGTCCGCACCGGCCTTCTGGTCGACGGCAAGAAGGTTGCCGTCAAGACCGGCGACAAGATCGTCGTCACCGCTCAGCCCACGTCCGAGGATTTCCACGGCACCTCTGAGCACATCTCCCTCGACTACCTGGCTCTGCCCTCCGAGGTCGAGAAGGGCTCCCTCATCCTGATCGATGACGGCCTGGTTGCCCTCGAGGTCGAGTCCGTCGACGGCCAGGACATGACCTGCGTCGTCAAGAACGACGGCCTGATCGGCGAGCGCAAGGGTGTTAACATGCCCAACGTCAACATCTCGCTGCCCGCTATCACCGAGCGCGATCGTCAGGACATCCTCTTTGGCCTGACCGAGAACATCGACTACATCGCCGCTTCCTTCATCCGTGACGGCGAGTCCGTCCGCGGCATCCGCGAGCTTTGCCGCGAGAACGGCGGCGAGCACGTGACGATCTTCCCGAAGATCGAGTGCGCCCTGGGCGTCGAGAACTTCGACGAGATCCTCGAGGCTTCCGACGGCATCATGGTCGCCCGTGGCGACCTGGGCATCGAGATCAAGCCCGAGCTCGTTCCGCACATCCAGAAGGAAATCATCGCTAAGTGCAACGCAGCCTACAAGCCCGTTATCACCGCTACGCAGATGCTCGACTCCATGCAGCAGAACCCGCGCCCGACGCGCGCCGAGGTTGCCGACGTTGCTAACGCCATTTACGACGGCACCGACGCCGTTATGCTCTCTGGCGAGTCCGCTGCTGGTAAGTACCCGGTCGAGGCCGTTAAGATGCAGGCCAGCATTGCTCTCGAGACCGAGAAGTACCTCCCGGCTCACGCCCCGCTCGAGGTTCCGGCTGACGCTCACGGCACCCGCGTCGTCAACAACGTTGTGGGTATGTCCGCTGTGAACATGGCCACCACCGTTGGCGCCAAGTGCATCACCGTGCCGACGACCACCGGTCGTACCGCTCGCCTGATTTCGCACTTCCGTCCCAACATGCCGATCTGCGCGTTCTCCCGCCACGAGTGGGCCGTCCAGCAGATGATCATGTACTGGGGCGTTATCCCGCATCAGGCCGAGATTACCCAGGGCACCGTCAACGGCACGATCGTCAAGGCGATCGAGACCGCTAAGGAGCTCGGCTACGTCGAGGCCGGCGATCTGACCGTCGCTACCGCCGGCGATCCCCGCATGAGCGTCCAGCTCG
Organism: uncultured Collinsella sp.; assembly: GCA_902494375.1. Taxonomy (GTDB): domain Bacteria; phylum Actinomycetota; class Coriobacteriia; order Coriobacteriales; family Coriobacteriaceae; genus Collinsella. The sequence goes on along the minus strand of CABUTL010000043.1, from coordinate 6,081 downwards.
AGGACAAGGTCTCCTCGACCAACGTCGCATACGTCGCTCAGGTGCGCTAAATCGTACTTGCAAGCAGATTTGCATTGCAAAGGGCCCGGAAGGCATTGCCTTCCGGGCTTTTTTAAGACCTTCTTCATATGCCGCCTCATCGATTTGCGTTCAGTCGCAAGCCTCTCCGATGCCGAGCGCACCACCGAAGACGCCTGCGACGGGAGCCGTTGGTCAATTGGGATGAACTGTTCACCGTCAAGCCGGCCGGCTAGCAGCTAGCGATCAGGGGGACTGCGGGGACGTCAGAAGCGGCAACGCGAGCCGCAAAGCCCGCCTCGGTCAGCTCGATGACCTCGGTAAACGTTGCGTCGAAGAATTTCTCGGTCAGCAGGCGGTATGGCGGATGGTCGGGCTCGCCGGGGTTTTCGCGCACGATCTCGTGCATAACGCCGATGGTCTTGAGCACATACTCCTTATGGATGGGATACTGCCCAAAACGCGTCGCCGCAGTATACAGGCGATCGGTCGCGCGCGGAATCGAAACAATGCCGAGCGTCTTGCCGAACCAGTCAAAGTCGCCTTGCTTTTTAATGCGGAACTCCTCGCACGGCTTGCCGCCGTGCGCCTCCAGGTACTGATTCACGCGCGTATTCCATACGGTATCGGCCACCAGATGCGACCAGACACCCAGTGTCAAATCGAGCAACGACTGCGCCACATCTTCGGACGCAAGCGAGAACTCACGAGCGCCGGGACCGACAACCGGCTCAGCATCCCTGTAGCGCTGGGGATAGTGCACGCGATTCAGTCGCTCGCGCTCCTCGATAATCGAGGTCGCCGCGGCTGGCGCACCGGTGGGCGAACTTTTAAGCAACGGTGCCACATAGGTATCCCAGAACTCGTGCTCACGCGGCTTAGGGATAGGCTCGGGCTTGGCAAAGTGCGTAATGCGGTACGGGATGGGATCGGCGATGCCAGGGACCATATAGCCCACGAAAATATCCGGAACCACGCAGCCAAACAAAAAGGCATTGCGGTCGCGCACGCTATTGGCAAGTGCACCGGTGCGCTCCAGCAAACGCTCCGTCTGAGCGATATGAATGTTCCAACTTGGCATCGCCACCCCCATAAAAAACCTGGATAACTATACCATCACGGCAAAGCCGCGCGGGCGGCTACGCACGCTCTACGCAGCAGCTAGTCCGTAGTACCGCTTTCGGTTCCATACGACGGCGAAGGCGTCTCGACCACATGGTGATATCGATCGATATAGATTGCACGGGCACCCAGGCGTCGCACCAAATCCTGGTGATGCGTGCTCATCAAGACCGTCTTACCCGCCGCGACGTAGGCCAGCAAGAAGTTGACCACGATGTCGCATGAATCCTCGTCGAGCCCATTGGTGGGCTCATCGAGCACTAGGATATCGGGGTTCATCGATACAACTGCCGCCAGCGCCACACGCTTCTTTTGCCCGCCCGAGAGCTGATAGGGAGAGGCGTCGGCAAGGTCGGCAACCTGGAACAGCCCCATGGCATCGCGCACGCGGCGCTCGAGCTCGTCTGCCGGCAGCCCCATCTGCGCGGGACCAAAAGCAACTTCCTCGCCCACCGTGGCGCAGAACAGCTGGGCATCGGCGTTTTGGAATACGAAGCCCACGCGCTGGTGGAACTTCTGAGCAGCAGCAGAATCCTTCAGATACGCCGCATCGACCACGTGCCCGTCAAACAGGTATGCCCCTGCGTCCGCGAGTTCAAGGCCGTTAATAAGACGCATAATCGTCGTCTTGCCGCAGCCGTTGGGACCGAGCAGGGCAACGAGTTCACCACGATCGACCTGCAGCGACACGCCATCGACAACCGTATGCCCCGCATAGGAGAACACCACGTCGCGCAGCTCGATGAGCGGAACGACCTCGGCGCCGCCCGCACCGTTCGTGCCCGCCGCACTATTCATATCAATCGTCAAAACGTCGCCCTTCCCTACTCACATCGACGGCTAGACCGCCCGCGTTACAGTACCGCACACAACACGGCGAGCAACGCCACGCCGACCGCATAGACCGCATCGCGCCAGCCAAAGCCGCTCCGCGCGGGAGCCGGATACGCGCCGGCAAAGCCACGGCAGAGCATGGCCTCGTCCATCGCATGGCTGCATTCCATCGCCTTGATAAAGGTCATGCCCATGATACCCGCGATCGAATCGGTACGCGAAAATCCCTCAGGCGCACGGCCAACGCTGCGCAGCATGACCGATTCGCACAGATTGTGCGCCGTGCGACCCAGCACCTCAATGTGCTTGAGCGCCATATCAAACGTAAAGATGACCTCGTCGGGTAGATGCAGCATCTTGAGCGCCGCCGACATGCGGCTCCAGGTGAGCGTCCACGAAACGCCCAGCACGAGCGACACGTTAATGAACGTCTTAAGCGCAATTTTGAGCATGGCGCCCGTAGCGGAAGCGCCCAGCAGCAGGGCAGGCAGCGCCAAAACCACGGCGAGCCCCGCGGCGCCAAGCGCCGGCACAAAGGTCGCGCGCAGCCCGCGTGCGGGGCGCACGGCAACGAGCACCAACGCGATTGCCGCCATCAACATGAGGTACAGCGGACTCTGCGCCAGGCACACGCACAGGACGCAAACGAGCATCCCCACCAGGCGCACCGGAGCCGAAACGCAAGAAAGGGCGCGGTCGACCATCGACCCGCCCTCGTGCGCGCCTCCACCCAGGCGAACCCGCTCAAGCAGGCTCGCCAGGTGCAGGACATTCTTTTGCATCACACGATGCCGAGCCCCCGCGGGCTCGTATCGCTCCTCGGCCGCAAGCCAGCTAGGCAGCTCGGCTATTGCCATGAGCACCGCTTTCCTTGACCGTCAGCGAGACCAGGCGGAATGCGATGGTGAGCACCGCCACGCCAATCACGCCCGAAAGAATATACATCGCGGCCTGGCCGGCAAAGCCAAGGCCCTGCTCCTCGGAATAGGCCTGCAGATAATCGCCCGTGGGCAGGGCATCGGCAAAGGTCGGGGTATCGAGGCCGACCGAAGCCTGCAGGCTGTCGTCGCCAGCCTCCTGAACGGCGGTCGCGGCGCCCTCGGCGTCCCACTCGCCCCAGGCGTCACCCGTGGCCAGCAGGCCCAGCGGCGTGGCCACGACAAGCACGGCAACCAGGATGAGCGTGGGGACCAGCGAGGTCTTCTTGGCAGCAGCGCCCTCGGCAGCAAGCTGGCCATCGACGGCCTCGGGCCCGACGATAACGCTCGGCGCCGTCTTCTTAATGAAACCGTAGATGGCGGCCGTCGCCACGCCCTCGATCACGCCGGCAACCAGCATATGCGGGATCAACATGGCAGGGATAGCAACAGACAGCGGGAAGGGGCAGTACAGCGGAGCGCCCGAAGCGTTGGTAAAGAGCATCGGCTGAATACCAAACTCGATTGCCGCGCACAGGGCCGCCAGGCACAGGCCGACCCAACCGCTCACGATGGCAGAAACCGAGGTGCCCCAGCTCTTGTCGTGCAGACGGCTGTTGAGCGCACGGAACACGATAGCAGCGACAAACGGCAACACAAAGGCCATGTTAAAGCAGTTGGCGCCAAACGACAGAACGCCGCCGTCGCCAAACAGCAGCGCCTGCAGCGCCAGCGCGACCGAGACAGCGATAGCCGCGGCCTCGGGGCCCAGCAGCAGCGCGATGAGTGCGCCGCCGACGGCGTGGCCTGTGGTGCCACCGGGCAGCGGAACGTTAAACATCATGAGCAAAAAGGAGAACGCAGCGCAAATACCCAGAAAGGCCATATGCTCGCGATCGAGCGTGGCGCGCACTTTCTTGATGCAGTGAACCCATACGGGCACCATCGCCACCGCCATGACGGCATCGGTCTGCGGGGACAGGTAGTTGTCTGGAATGTGCATATACGCCTCCCGGTTGCCGGCGCATGGGATTGCAGCGCCGCTTGAACCATTTCATCAGTGTTACGAGCACGATGATTCGTAACACGCCGCGGGCTATCATAGCAAAACGGCGCACTGCCGACAAAGCAGCACGCCGTTATGTAATGCGCGTGTCATATATGCAGGCTCAGCAGCGCCTTATACCGGCCATAGCAGTCACGTAGGATTCGGCAGCAGCCACCGCTGACCCATACTCCAGCGCAAGACCTAGCCGCGGACCTCGCCGTTTACGCCCTTGCACACCTTGGCGACGATCTTCTGGTGCGCCTTTTCGACCTCTTCGCTGGTGAGCGTGTGGTCGTCGGAGCGATACGTAAGCGCAAAGGCCATGGACTTCTTGCCCTTGCCGATGCGGACCGGATCGCGGTAGACATCGAACAGGCGCACGCCCTCGAGCAACTTGCCGCCGGCGCTGGTAATACGGCGCTCAAGATCCTCGCAGGTCACAGTGTTGTCGACCACGATAGCAAGGTCGTGCTCAACGGCCGGGTATTGCGAGAACTCACGGTAGTTCTCCTGGTTGCGGGCACCCTTGATCAGCTTGTCCAGGTCGAGTTCAAAGGCAACGACGACCTCGTCGATGCCCATAGCCTCGCGCGCCTCGGGGTGGATCTCGCCGACCCAGCCCAGCACGGTACCGCCCGAGAGCACCTCGGCAGCACGACCCGGCTGCAGGAAGGCATAGCTCTCGCCCTCGACGGGACGGAAGCGAACCTTCTCGATGCGCAGCTGGGCGAGCAGTTCCTCAACGATGCCCTTGCCAGAGAAGAAGCGCAGCTTGCGGTACTTCATGTTCCAGGACTGCTCGCTCCACTGGCCCGAGAGCACACCCGCCACGGACTTGGTCTCCTTGGGCAGGCTGGCGTTCTCGCGACCGTGGAACAGGCTGCCGACCTCGTACAGGTGCACGTTGGGCGTACCGTGCGCCTCGTTGTAGGCCACGGACTGCAGCAGGCCCGGCAGCAGCGAACGACGCATCTCGGTCTGCTCGGCTACCAGCGGGTTCATGAGAACCACGGGGCAGCCGCGGCCCTCGGTGGACATGCCAATCTTCTCCAGGTCGCCCGGGGCGGCAAAGCCAAAGGTCGTGGTCTCGTTGAGGCCACAGGCGCGCAGGATCTCGCCGACCTTGCGGGTAAGCTTCTGCTCGCGCGTCAGACCGCCGATGTGGTTCTTGGCAGCCGGAATGGTCGCCGTGACGCGACCCATGCCCCATAGGCGCAGGACCTCCTCGATCAGGTCGATCTCACGCGGTAGGTCGGGACGGAAGCTCGGCGGCGTGACCATAAAGTCCTCGCCGTCGCACTCGACGGTGCAGCCCAGGCGGGTGAGCGAGCGCTCGATAAAGTCGGGCTCGATGTCGGCGCCGCAGATGGCGCGCACGCGGGCCAGGCGCAGCTTGATGCTGTCGATGGTTTTGGGCGCGGGGAACACGTCCACATAGCCGGGGGCGACCTCGCCGCCGGCGATCTCCTCGATAAGCGCGCACGTCACATTGGCGACGTCCACGCAGCCGGTCTCGTCGACCTGGCGCTCAAAGCGGATGGAGGCGTCGGAGATCAGCGACAGGTCACGGCTGGTGTGCGAGGTGCGGCCGGCGTTGAAGCAGGCGCTCTCGACCATCACGTCAACGGTATCGTCCTCGATCTCGGAATCCATGCCGCCCATGACGCCGGCCAACGCCACAGGGCGCTCGCCGTCGGTGATGAGGCCCATGCCGGCGTCGAGCACACGCTCCTCGCCATCGAGCGTCGTGAACTTCTCGTCCTGCTGGGCGGCGCGAACCACCACGCGACGGTGGCCATCGCGCTCGGCAAAGGTGTCGAGGTCAAAGGCGTGCAGCGGCTGGCCGGTGAGCATCATCACGTAGTTGGTGATATCGACGATGTTGTTGTGCGGGCGCACGCCCAGGGCGTTGAGGCGCTTGACCATCCAGTCGGGCGAGGGGCCGACCTTCACGTTGCGCACGATGCGGGCGACGTAGCGGTCGCACAGGCCCTCGTCGGCAATCTCGACCGAAAGCTCGTCGTCGGTCGCGCGGCCGGTCTCGACCTTGATGGCGGGCAGCTCAACGTGGAAATCGCGGTCGAAGATGGCACCGGTTTCGCGGGCCATGCCGATCATGGACAGGCAGTCGGGGCGGTTGGG
>CABUTL010000042.1 GCA_902494375.1 uncultured Collinsella sp. | reverse complement strand
TGTGGCCGGCGTCGCCTTTATGACCTTTATGACCAAGCTGCTCGGCTCCAACTCCGCGCGCTTCTTTATTGCGCAGCAGACCGAGCTCGGCGTGGTCGAGGGCCATATCGAGGAAGTCATGAACGGCCAGAAGGTCGTCAAGGCGTTCTGCCACGAGTCTGCCGCCGAGGCCGATTTTGACGAGCGCAACGAAAAGCTCTTCGAGGTCTCGCAGAAGGCCAACATGTACGCCAACATCCTCATGCCCATCCTTATGAACCTAGGCAACCTGCTCTACGTGCTGGTCGCACTGGCAGGCGGCATTTTCCTGGCGCTGGGCGTGCCCAACCTGAGCATCTCGGGCATGGCGCTGTCCATCGCCGTCGTGGTGCCGTTCCTCAACATGACCAAACAGTTCTGCGGACAGATCGGTCAGATCTCGCAGCAGATCAACGCCGTGGTCATGGGCCTCGCCGGCGCCGACCGCATCTTTGAGCTCATCGACGAGGAGCCCGAGGCCGACGAAGGCTACGTGACGCTCGTCAACGCGCAGGTGAACCCCGACACCTGGCAGCTCGAGGAGGCCGACCACCACACTGGCATGTGGGCGTGGAAACATCCGCACCGCGCAACCGGCGAGATCGAGTACGTACCGCTGCGCGGCGACCTGGTCATGGACAACGTCGACTTTGGCTACACGCCCGACCACGAGGTGCTGCACGGCGTGTCCGTGTTTGCCAAGCCGGGCCAGAAGGTCGCGTTTGTCGGCGCCACCGGTGCCGGCAAGACGACCATCACCAACCTCATTAACCGCTTCTATGACATCGCCGACGGCAAGATCCGCTACGACGGCATCAACGTCAACAAGATCCGCAAGGCAGATCTGCGCCGCTCGCTGGGCGTGGTGCTGCAGGACGTGAACCTGTTCACCGGCACCGTGATGGATAACATCCGCTACGGCAATCTGGATGCCACCGACGAGGAGTGCATCAAGGCGGCTAAGCTCGCGGGCGCGGACGACTTTATCACCCGCCTGCCCGACGGCTACGACACCATGCTCACCGGCAACGGCGCACAGCTGTCGCAGGGCCAGCGCCAGCTGATTTCGATCGCACGCGCCGCCGTCGCCGATCCGCCGGCGATGATTCTGGACGAGGCCACGAGCTCCATCGACACCCGCACCGAGGCTATCGTGCAGGCCGGCATGGACAAGCTCATGGAAGGCCGCACGACGTTTGTCATCGCGCACCGCCTGTCCACCGTGCGCAACTCCGACGCGATCATCTGTCTGGACCACGGCCGCATCATCGAGCGCGGCAACCACGACGAGCTGATTGCCAAGCGCGGGTATTACTACCAGCTCTATACCGGAGCGTTTGAGCTGGAGTAGTTCGGCTCGCCGAGATGGCCGATTTGCCGCTCATTCGTCGGGCATGACCCTAAGATCAATGCCCTCCTCTTTCGGGGCAAATCGACTCATCTCAACGACCCAAACACAATGCACCGCAACGAATAAAGCCTCCGCAGCCACACGAGCTGCGGAGGCTTTATTCATGCCGGCCGGAAACCGTATCCCACTTTTCGGGCCCAAAATGGGATGCCGTTTCCCGCTGGACCCCCTCCGGGAAACGGCATCCCATTTCAAGGGGGTAAACCGGGATGTGATTTCCCCTAACGGCACCTTTGGGAAGCCGCATCCCACTCTAGACGCACAAAACGGGATGAGCTTTCCCATGGTGATCCAAGACCAGAAGCATGTCCGATAGCGCGGCCAGGTCAAGAACAACAAGACAAGCGTCACGCCAATTTGGACGAGCGTCTGCTACAGTTTGAGGCTGTTGGCCCATATGGTAGAGTTGACCTCACGTGAATTTCAGCACGCTGGGTGCCACCTGCGCTTTTGCCATTTGAGAGAGTGAACTTGTGAATACTTCTGTCGCCAAGAAGGCCAGCCAGGCGGTGCGCCTGCTCATGATGGTGCTCACGGCAGTTCTCATCTTCTTCTTCATTAATGTTATGCTGCTCGTCTCCGATATCCAGGGCACGGCGCGCGTGGTCAACTACGCCGGTCTGGTGCGCGGTACCACGCAGCGAATCGTTAAGCTCGAGGACGCGGGCCTGCCTCAAGATGACCTGCTCAAAGTCGTGGATTCATACATCAACGGTTTGCGTTACGGAAGTGACGACCTCAACCTCGTCCGTCTCGACGACGACGAGTATCAGGCAAAGATGACCGAGCTTGCAAATTATTTTGATGAGCTTTGCGCCGAGATTGCCCGTTTGCGCGAAGTCGGCTACGAGAGCACCGATATCATCGCGATGAGCGAGGAGTTCTTTGGTATTTGTGACGATGCCACACGACTCGCAGAGGACTACTCTCAGGAGAAGGCGTCGGCGCTCAACTATCTCGAGGGCTTGGTGATCATCGACATCGTGGGCTTGGTGGCGACCTTTGCGGTCGAACTTGTTCGCGCGGTGCGCACTGCCGCGCTCAACCGCGAGCTGCAGAGCAAAGTCTATCTCGACGAAGCCACGGGACTGCCCAACAAGAACAAGTGCGAGGAGGTCTTGGGGCAGGAGCAGCCTGTCTCCGCGGAGGCGCCCGTTGCGGTGTGCGTCTTCGACCTTAACAATCTGCATACGGTCAATAACAGCTTCGGCCACGAGAAGGGCGACGAATACATCCGTTCTTTTGCCCAGCAGCTGGGGCGCGTGGCGTCGGAGACCTGCTTTGTGGGCCGCGACGGCGGCGATGAGTTTATCGCGGTGCTGCGAGATACCGATCGAGCTGCCGTGGAGTCCTGTCTCGCTCGGGTTCGCGCGAACGTGAACGAGTATTCCGAGACTCATCCCGACATGCCTATCAGCTATGCGGTGGGCTATGCGCTTTCCAGTGATTTTGATGAACCGCCTACGATGCGCGAGCTCTTTTCCCAGGCCGACAAGAACATGTACGTCGATAAGAACCGCGTAAAGGCAGCCGAGACAGCCGACCCGCAACGCGAGGACCGCTAAACCCGTCCCAAATGAGCTATTTGAGGAGTTGGGCCATGGCGTTGACGAATTTTTGTACTTGGAGGGTTGGCTCGAGCGGGTAGTGCAGAAAGACCGGCACCTCTCGCCCGCAGAGGAACGGCACGCCCACAAAGGCCGGGTGTACCTCCGACCATGCGCCGCAGGTGAGCACCGCGTCGCCCTTTTCCTCGGCTTCGTTAAAGAGCGCAAAGTCGAAGCTATCCACATCGATCACGTCTACGCCACCGTCGGCCAACAGATCGATACGCAGACTGTCCATGGCGTCGTTGCCGTGGCGCAGTACGCGCAGACGCATACCCTCCAGGTCGGCAACCGTAATGCGATTCTTGCGCGCCAGCGGGCTCGTGCGCGGCAGATCGATATAAAACGGCACGTTGACGATGCGGAGCTTTTGGCAGGCGTCCCCCCAGCGTGGGGTCGAAAAACTCGACTGCACTACATCCACCTCGCGGCCCAAGCTGCGCATGACGGATTCGCGCTCGTCATAGAGGTCGCTTACCGGCACGATCTCAAATCGCAGCGACGGTTCCAGATCGTGGATGCCCGTCCACATCGACAGCGTCTGGCGCCCCGGGCACATCATCGACACGCCCAGGCGCACAGCACCGCCATCGCCCGCCGCACGTCGGGCACGGCGCAGCGCGTCCTCGGACTGCCGCATGATCGAGCGCGCGTCGTCCACCAGCAGTGCGCCGGCCGGCGTCACCTTGACGCCCGAGTGTGAGCGCTCGAACAACGTGATACCAAACTCGGCCTCAAATCCCGACACCTGTTTGACGAGCGCCGGGGTCGACACGCGCAATTTTGCCGCCGCACGCGAAAAGCTTCCCAGCTCCGCGGCGGCCGATATGGCCTCAAGTCGTCGATCGTACACGCCAATCTCCCGTTTTCGCGCCTGTGGCCACATGGTGCCACAGGGGGTTGTTTTCGCAGGTCACGCGCTCAGTTGAGCATAAACTGCATCGCATAGTGTAAACCTACGGTTAACGCCATTCTAACAAATATGCAATTCACCTGCGCAAATGCAAAGCATACGATAACCTGCGAAAACCACGTGGGTCGATTAATGGGAACGACCCACAGGGAGGCACAAGAAGGGAAGTTCCTATGAGCAACTGGCTTAAGCTCGAGGGCGATGTCTGCGCCGTGACCGGCGCACTCGGCGGTATGGGCGTCGAGATTTGCCGCGAGTTCGCCCGCAACGGCGCCAACGTCGTCCTGCTCGATCTGGACGAGGAAAAGGTCAAGGCCGCAGCCGCTGACCTCGCCGCCGAGTTTGGCATCCACGCCGAGGGCTACAAGATGAACGCCACCGACGAGGCCGAGGTTCAGGCCGCCGTCGATGCCACCATCGCCGACTTCGGTCGCGTCGACGTCCTCGTTAACACGGCCGGCATCCTTCGCTTCGCCGCCATGGAGGACCTGCCGCTGAGCGACTGGGAGCAGGTGCTCAACGTCAACCTCACCGGTTACTTCATCACCTCGCAGCGCTTTGGTCGCGAGATGATCAAGGCCGGCCAGGGTCGCCTAGTGCACATCTCGACTGTTGCCAGCCACTCCCCCGAGACGTTTTCGGGCGTGTACAGCTCCACCAAGGCCGGCGTCAACATGATGTCCAAGATGCTCGCCGCCGAATGGGGCCCCTACGGCGTGCGCTCCAACTGCGTCGAGCCCTGCTTCGTTAAGACCCCAATGTCGGCCAACTTCTACGCCGACCCCGAGGTCGAAAAGAGCCGCAGCCGCCTCATCGCCACGCGCCGCATCGGCGAGGTTAGCGATATCGCCAACGCCGTCATGTTCCTGGCGTCCACGCGCTCGGACTTTACCACCGGCGACGCCATCAAGGTCGACGGCGGCTTCTCCAACATGATGGGCGACCTCACCGCCAAGCCCGGCGGCCGTCGCGCCTATGCCGACAACTACCTTAAGAACAAGGGTGTCGAGCTCTGGTCCGATGAGTCCGGCGTCGCCAAGCCGACTGACCAGTAAACCAACCTAACAGGGAGGCCTGCGGACACGCCCGCTCCTCCCCCGTATTGATTAGAAAGAGTCCAATGGCTTCCACCAACTCCAACAAGGGTCGCGCCGTCGTGCTTTCCGCCGCGTGCGTCACCATGTTCTTCATCAGCTCAATCGCGCTGTATTCCGTCGTGAGCAAGAACCTACTCGCCGTCTACCCCGAGTGGTCGAGCGCCCTTACCTGGGCTTTCCCGGTCTTTCAGACCATCATGGCCGTGACGGGCATCTTCGCCGGCCGCATCTCCGATAAGATCGGCCCGCGCAACGTCGTGATCGCCGCCGCCGTGTGCTACGGCGTGGGCTGGTTCATGTCCGGCACCGTCACCGAGCCGTGGCAGTTCTACCTGTGGTTCTCGCTCGTCGCCGCCGTCGGCAACGGTCTGGGCTACAACCCGGCGCTCACCACCGGCCAAAAGTGGTTCATCGACAAGAAGGGTCTCGCCTCCGGCATCACCCTGGCCGCTTCGACCGCCGGCCCCGCCGTGCTGTCCCCGGTGCTCGCCTCGCTGCTCATCCCGAGCTTGGGCATCTTTGGCGCCCTTAAGGCGCTCGGCGTCATCTTCTTTGTGACGATTGCCGCCTCCGCCCTGCTCCTGAAGGCCCCCGAGGCCGGCTGGCTGCCCGAGGGCTTCGAGGCCCCTAAGGGCGGCGCACATGCCGGTACCTTCGGTGACCTCACCCCAGGCGAGATGGTCAAGACCCCGCGCTTCTGGGTCCTCATCGTCACCTTCGCCTTTGCCGCCACCGCGGGCACCCTGCTCGTGGGCAAGGTTGCCTCCATCGCCGCCGTCCAGCTCTTCGCCGACCCCACGAGCGCCGCTGCCGTCGCCCTCGGCGGCGTGGTGGTCTCCGTCAACACCTGCGCCAACCTGGTTGGCCGTCTGTCCTTTGGCCAGATCATCGACAAGATCGGCGCCTATAAGTCGCTGCTCATCAGCCTTGTCGTCACCATCGTCGCCCTCGTTATCATGTCGATGAGCTTTACGCAGAGCATGTTCTTCGTGGCGCTCGCCCTGCTCGGCTTTAGCTTTGGCGCTCTGCTCGTCATCTACCCGCCGCTCACCGGTGGCGCCTTTGGCACCAGCAACATCGGCGTCAACTACGGCATCATGTTTTTGGGCTACGCCGCTTCCACCTGGATCAGCCAGCCCATCACCGCTGTGCTGTATCACGCCGAGGCCGGCAGCGCCGCCTACCAGCAGTCCTTCTACGGCGCCATTGTGATCGCCGCCATCGCCGTCGTACTCACCGTCTACATGATGGTCTCCGACAGCAAGAAGAAGTCCGCTTAGTTTTACCGATGCGACAAAGGGACAGCCCCTTTGTCGCATTCCACCGGTCACCAGTATTAAGGAGTCGAAATGTCTGAGCTCAACCCCGTCCGCATTGCCGTTATCGGCGCCGGCGCCATGGGCCGCAACCACATCCGCTTTGTCACCGAGGAGCCCGAGGCCGAGCTCGTCGCCATCGCCGACGCCTTTGAGGGCGCCCGCGCCACAGCCGAGGCCGCCGGCGTGCCGTTTTATACCGATCCCGCCCAGATGATGGACGAGGTCAAGCCCGAGGCCGTCATTATCGCCACCCCCAACGACCTGCACCTGGGCGTTGCCCGCGAGGCCATCAAGCGCAACATCGTGCCGCTGGTCGAAAAGCCGATCTCCAACGACCTCGAGGATGCTCAGGCCTTCGCCGCCGAGGCCGAGACCGCCGGCGTGCCCGTACTCGTGGGTCAACACCGTCGCCACAACCCCTTCGTTAACAAGGCCAAGGAGATCATCGAGTCCGGCGAGCTGGGCAAGCTCACCGTGTCGAGCTTCCACTATATGATTTATAAGAATGACGAGTACTTCGATGTCGAGTGGCGCCGCAAGAAGGGTGCCGGCCCGATCCTGGTCAACCTGGTGCACGACGTCGACCTGCTCCGCTACCTGCTGGGCGAGCCCGTTGCCGTCCAGGGCATGCAGTCCAGCGCCGCCCGCGGTTTTGAGACCGAGGACTCCGCCGTGGTCAACGTCCGTTTTGCCGATGGCGCGCTCGCAAGCATGACCATCTCCGACGCCACCGCCAGCCCCTGGAACTGGGAGGCAACCGCTCGCGAGGATCCGCAGTATCGCCCCTTCGACGCCGACGCCTACTTTATTGGCGGTACCTTGGGCGCCCTGTCGCTGCCCCGCCTGCACCAGTTCTCCTACGACGGCGCCTCCAACTGGCACAAGCCGCTGCAGATGGAGATCCCGGCGGTCGACCCGGCACTGCCGCACAAGATGCAGCTCAAGCACTTTGTGAAGGTTGTCCGCCGCGAGGTCGAGCCCGTCGTGACCCCCGCCGACAACGTTAAGACGCTCACACTTCTCAACGCCATCAAGGAGGCCGCCGAGACCGGCCAGCTCGTCGAGCTGTAATGCCTTAAGAGCGACCGCGGCAGAAACCCCATGCCGAGCCCCTCGGTCCGCCACAAATAAGCCCCTCTTCTTTGCCCCGCGAGCAACCTCCTGCCCGCGGGGCTTTTTGCTACCTTGCCGACGATTTTTCTGGGGCGGGGGCCTTTTTGCACCTCAGCTTGATTCGTTCGCCACGAAATGGGCCTATCTACTACGTTTAACCGATCGCCCTCAACCATGCCAAATTTCGCGAAATAAAAACCGCAGGTAGACGACTTGCCGATTTTCGGAAAACCCAGGCATGGTCGACCTATACGGTTCAAACGTAGTAGATGGGCCGTTTTCATGGCGCAGCCCCAAAACAGTCTTTTAGGACGGGTGGTATCCTTGGTAGCCCTGTGCTGCAAACGCACCTTAAACGCAAGGAGTCCCATGGATCTTATCGCCCAGCTCGCCCGCGAGCTCAACCTTAAAGCCGCCAACATCGAGGCGGCCGTCAAGCTCATCGACGAGGGCAACACCATTCCCTTTATCTCGCGCTACCGTAAGGAAGCAACGGGCGGCATGGACGACGTCGCTCTGCGCGCGCTCGACGAGCGCCTGTCCTACCTACGCAATCTTGAGCAGCGTAAAGAGGACGTCATTCTGCTCATCGACGCCCAGGGCAAGCTCACGCCCGAACTCGAGCAGCAGATTCGCGAGGCCACGCAGCTGCAGCGTGTCGAGGACCTCTACAAGCCCTACCGCAAAAAGCGCATGACCCGCGCGCAGAAGGCCCGCGAAGCAGGCCTGGAGCCGCTTGCCAACATGATCATCATGCAGGCTTCCGCCAAGGGCAGCGCACTCGACGCCGCCGCGACATACGTCAACGAGGAAGCCGGCTTCGACACGCCCGAGAAGGCGCTCGCCGGCGCCGCCGACATCGTGGCAGAGACGGTAGCCGAGGACCCAGAGAACGTCGCCGACCTGCGCGCCTTTACGCAAAACACCGCCGATATCGTCGTCGAGGCCACCGACCCCGCCGAGAAGACC
>CABUTL010000041.1 GCA_902494375.1 uncultured Collinsella sp. | reverse complement strand
CTCGGTTATGTCGGTCGCTGCCCGCCGTATTTGCAAAAGCGTCCCTTTCCTTTGCAGAAACGTCCACGCCTGGCTCGATTGTGAGCCATGGCTAACACATCAATGATAAGTTCATTACGGTTAACTCTCAAGCCGTTAGAAAGGAATCTCATGGCAAAGGGATCAAAAAAGGAAGGCGGCGGTATCGGCGAGCTGCTTGCATATGCCGGCGACCGTAAATTCCTAACATATTTGGGCATGGCCCTCTCGGCGCTCTCGCAGCTGCTGAGCTTTGGCCCGTACGTGTGCATTTGGCTTGTCGCGCGCGATCTGATCGCCGTGGCACCTAACTGGAGCGAAGCCTGCGGCATCGCGACGTATGGCTGGTGGGCCGTGGGGTTTGCGCTGGCAAGCATCGTGGTCTATTTCGTGGGGCTCATGTGCACGCACCTGTCTGCGTTTCGCTGCGCGTCCAATATTCGCAAGACTACGAGCGAGCACCTGCTTAAGCTGCCGCTTGGCTACTTTAACACACACGCCACCGGTGAGCTGCGCCGTATCGTAGACGGATGCGCCGCTTCCACAGAGACTTTGCTCGCACACATGCTGCCCGATATCGCAGGCGCCGCCGCCATGGTCGTGGGCTTGCTCGTGCTGCTTTTCGCCCTCGATTGGCGCTTGGGCGCGGCATGCCTCATTTCGGTGGCCGTTTCGTTTTGCGCCATGGCCACCATGATGAGCGGCAAGGGCGCCGAGTTTATGAAGGCCTACATGGGCGCGCTGGTCAAGATGAACAAGACCGGCACCGAATACGTTCGCGGTATCCCCGTGGTCAAGGTGTTCCAGCAGACGGTCTACTCCTTTAAGGCGTTCCACGATGCAATCGCCGAATACGCCGACATGGCGCAAAACTATGCGGGTACATTCTGCCGAGGCCCGCAGGTGCTCAACCTTACCGCGCTCAATGGCCTCGTGGCATTTCTTTTGCCCGTGGCGTTGCTGTTGGCGCCGGGTGAGACGGACTTCGCGCATTTTATGACCAACTTCACGTTTTACGCGATCTTTTCGGCCGTGGTGCCGACGGCCATGACCAAGCTTATGTTTGTGGGCGAGGCGTCTCAGATGAGTGCCGATTCGCTGGCGCGTATCCGAAGCGTTATGGATTCCAAGCAGCTCTCCGTGCCTGCCCAGCCCAAGCATCCTGTTGGTAGCGATGTGCGCTTTGAGGACGTGAGCTTTACCTACGAGGGTGCCGAAGCGCCTGCCGTCGATCATGTGAGTTTTAGCGTTCCCGCGGGTAGCACCCTTGCGTTGGTTGGTCCCTCGGGCGGCGGTAAGTCAACCTGCGCAAGCCTGATTCCGCGTTTTTGGGATGTCTCCTCGGGTCGAGTGCTCGTAGGCGGTGTGGATGTTCGCGATATGGATCCGCACGAGCTTATGGACCAGGTCGCCTTCGTGTTCCAGACCAACCAGCTGTTCCGGCAAACACTTGCCGATAACGTGCGCGCCTCCAAGCCTGGAGCCACTGACGACGAAGTGCGCGCGGCCCTCTCCGAAGCTCAGTGCGACGACATTGTGGCCAAGCTTCCACAGGGCATCAATACCATGCTCGGTGCCGGCGGAGCATATCTTTCGGGCGGCGAGGTCCAGCGCGTGGCACTCGCCCGCGCGATCCTTAAAGACGCGCCTATCGTGGTGCTCGATGAGGCCACGGCGTTTGCCGATCCCGAGAACGAGGCGCTCATCCAGCGCGCCTTTAGCAAGCTGGCAGCGGGTCGCACGGTCATTATGATTGCGCACCGACTCTCGACTGTAGTGGGCGCAGACCAAATCGTGGTGCTCAACCAAGGTAGCGTGCAGGAGACTGGCACCCATGCCGAGCTGCTGTCCCAAAACGGTCTATACGCCAAGATGTGGGCCGAATACGAACAGGCCGCGAGCTGGAAGATCACTGCTGCCGCGGATGCCGCCGTCACGAAGGGAGGCGAGGCCTAAATGTTCGCCTCATTCCAAAAGAAGTACTTCCTATCCGATAAAGGCGTCGCCGGCGTAAAACGCGGCATTTTCTGGACCGCGCTCACCAATCTCATTACCATGGCCGGCATGGGCTTATTGTTCCTGGTCATGGCCGGTTTTGTCGAACATCTCGCCACCGGTGCCGACCTGCCGGATGCCCTGCCGATTGTGGGCGGCCTCCTGGTCTTTTTCGTGTTGCTCTTTGCCTCTAACTGGCAGCAGTATTACTACACCTACTGCATCTTTTACGAGGAGTGCGGCAAGCAGCGTATGGAGATTGCCGAGCGCTTGCGCAAACTGCCGCTGTCGTTTTTTGGTCGTCGTGATCTGGCCGATTTAACCGAGACCATCATGGGTGACGTCCAGGCCATGGAGCACGCCTACAGCCACGTGCTGGGAGAGCTTTGGGGTGCCATCATCGCAAGCGTCATTGTGTTCGTGGCGTCGCTGTTCTTTTGCTGGCAGCTGGCGATTGCGGCGTTTTGGAGCGTTCCCGTGGCCTTTGCCGTGCTGTATCTGACGCGCGGCCCCATGATCCCGGTGTTCGACCATGTGCGTGCCGAGAAGGTCAAGGTTACCGAGGCGATCCAGGAGACGCTCGACTGCGTGCGCGAGATCCGCGCCACCAACCAGGAGGCTCATTATCTTGAGGGGCTCAACGCCGTGATCGATGCCGAGGAGCGCGAGACCACCAAGGGCGAGCTCGCCAATGGGCTTTTGGTCAACTCCGCCTTTGCCATCCTGCGCCTGGGGATTGCCACCACGTTGGTCACGGGCGCTGCGATGGTCGCCTCCGGCCAGGTCGACTTTTTGATGATGTTTGCCTTCCTGCTTATGGTGAGCCGCATCTATGCGCCCTTTGATCAGGCGCTGATGCTGATGTCCGAGCTGTTTGCCGCCGAGTCGTCGGCCAAGCGCATGCGTTCCATCATGGAAGAGCCCGTGGCGCGGGGCAGCGAGCAGTTTGAGCCCGTAGGTCATGACGTGGTGTTCGATCACGTGGCATTTGGTTATGGTGCGGGCGAGGACGGCCGCGCCGGCGAGAAAGTTCTTACCGATGTGAGCTTTGCCGCCAAAGAAGGGGAGGTCACGGCACTGGTCGGTCCTTCGGGTTCCGGTAAGTCCACGGTGAGCCGCCTGGCCGCGCGCTTTTGGGACGCCACCGAAGGCACGGTCACCGTGGGCGGCGTGGATGTTGCGAGCGTGGATCCCGAGGTGTTGCTGCGCGACTACGCCATTGTGTTCCAAGACGTGTTGCTCTTTGACGACACGGTGATGGGAAACATCCGTCTTGGTCGTCGCGATGCCACCGATGAGGAAGTGCTTGCTGCCGCGCGTGCCGCCAACTGCGACGAGTTTGTGAGCCGCATGCCGCAGGGCTATGACACCATGATCGGCGAGAACGGCTCCAAGCTGTCCGGCGGTGAGCGCCAGCGCATCTCTATCGCCCGTGCGCTGCTCAAAGACGCGCCGATCGTGTTGCTGGACGAGGCGACGGCGAGCTTGGATGTGGAGAACGAGACCGTGGTGCAGCAGGCGCTTTCCCGCCTGCTCGCAGGCAAGACGGTTATCGTGATCGCCCACCGTATGCGCACGGTAGAAAATGCCGATAAGATCGTTGTGCTCAAGGATGGTGTGGTAGCCGAGCAGGGCACTCCGGCGCAGCTCAAGGCGGCAGGTGGAGAATTCGCCCGCATGGTGGCGCTGCAAAAGGAAGCAGCTACCTGGCAGTTGTAAGAAGGGGCAAAGGGACAGTCCCTTTCTCACATTGACAATCGGTTACTCCGCATCGTTAATTTTCAAAAGGTTAGCCATGGCTGACCTAGATAGTTAGATAAAATTGAGATATTTCAAAAGCGTGCTCGAGCAAACTTGTTTACTCGGGTGCTGAGGCACCATGCCGCGTCCAATGCGGCAAAAGGGAGAAGCAACATGAAGAAGTCGACGTTCAATACCCTGCTTGTCGGTGGCGGTTTTCTGCTTGGCACGGCCGGCATCAAGCTGCTTACCAGCGCTCCGGTCAAGAATGCCTGCGTGCAGGGTATTGCGTGCGGTATGCGCATCAAGAACGGCTACCAGGACATGGTCGAGCAGGCCAAGGCTAATGTCGACGACATGGTTGCCGAGGCTGCTTATATCACCCAGAGCGAGGCCGCTGCTGACGAGGCAGCCGAGTAACGCTCCCAGGCACAAACTATGAGATTCTCGATTATTAGCGAGATCCCCGGCAGGACCCGTCTTCAATTGGCGGGTCCTGTGCCAGAGAGCGATCTTGATGCACTTCTTAAGCTTGGCGGCGACATCGACGGCGTGCACAAGGTGCGCGTCTACGGCCGCATCGGCCAGATGGCACTCGAATACGACGAGTCGCGCCGCGATGCCGTGCTGGCCGCCGTCGGTGCGCTCGACGCTCAGGCCATTGCCGACGCAAAGACGGGTTACGTGATGCAGCTTGAGCCACGCAAGCACAAGCTCGTCATGGATCTTGCCACACTTATCGGTGCCCATTACGCACGTCGCTGGTTCTTGCCGACGCCTCTGCGTGCGGTGTTTGTCGTGGCCGGTTACATGGCATTTTTGCGCGCTGCCCTTCATGAGCTCGCACAGCCGCGCCTGACCGTTCCCGTGCTCGACGCTTCGGCCATCGGCATTTCGTTCGTCAAGCGTGATGTCGACACCGCGGGCCAGACAATGTTCCTGCTCAACGTGGGCGAGCTGCTCGAGGACTACACCCGCGCCATGAGCGAAAACGAGCTCATCAACTCGCTGCTCGATGTGCCCGACAAGGCGCAAAAGGTCGTCGGCGACACCGAGGTAAGCGTTGCCGCCACCGAGCTCGAGCCCGGCGACTTGGTCGCCGTGCGCACCGGCATGTCCATCTGCATCGACGGTGTTGTCGAGCAGGGGGGCGCTATGGTCAACCAGGCGACCCTGACCGGCGAGCCGCTGGCCGTCGAGCGCAGCGTGGGCGACGACGTGTTCGCCGGTACCGTCGTGGAAGACGGCGGCATCTTGGTGCGCGTGCGCGCCAATACGGCGCAAACCAAACTGCGCTCAATCGTCTCGCTCGTGCAGACGGCCGACTCGCTCAAGTCCGAGGGCCAGTCGCATATGGAGGACCTTGCCAACAAGATCGTCCCGTGGAACTTCCTGCTCGCGGGCCTGGTTGCGCTTACTACCCGCAGCCTCATCAAGACCTCGGCGGCACTGATGGTCGACTACTCGTGCGCACTCAAGCTCACGGGTTCCGTTGCCGTCATGACCGCTATGAGCGATGCTGCCAAGATGGGCGTCATGGTCAAGGGCGCGAAGTACTTTGAGTCGTTTGCCAAGGCCGACACCATTGTGTTTGACAAGACCGGCACGCTTACCGAGGCGCAGCCGCGTCTTGCCTGCGTGCTCACCACCGATGGCTGGAGCGAGGACGAGGTCCTGCGCCTTTCCGCTTGCTTGGAGGAGCATTTTCCGCATCCGGTGGCGCGTGCCGTGGTCAATGCGGCACGCGAGCGCGGGCTCGAGCACCGCGAGCGCCATGCTGCCGTCGAGTACATCGTGGCGCACGGCATCGCTTCGTCCATCGAAGGGCGTCGCGCGATTATCGGCTCGGCACACTTTGTGTTTGAGGACGAGAGCGCGCAGCTCGAGGCCGACATTAAGGAGCAAATCGAGTCCCAGATGCAGGGCCTGTCGCCGCTGTATCTGGCGGTCGATGGAAAGGTCGTCGGCGTGCTCGGTATCGAGGACCCGCTCAAGCCCGGGGTCCGCGAGGCAATCGCCGACCTGCATGCGCTGGGCGTCAAGCATGTCGTTATGCTCACGGGCGACTCCGAGCGCACGGCCGAGCGCATTGCGCGAGAGGCGGGCGTCGACGAGTTTAAGGCCGAGCTGCTGCCCGAGGACAAGTACGCGTATGTGGAGCGCATTAAGGGCGAGGGGCGCCACGTTGCCATGGTGGGCGACGGCGTCAACGATTCGCCGGCGCTCGGTTTGGCCGATGTGGGGTTGGCCATGGGCGGCGGAAGCGACATTGCCAAGGAGGTCGCCGATATCATCCTGACCGATACGGATCTTGCCGCGATCGTGCGCCTGCGCCGCATGAGTCAGGGTCTCATCGACCGTCTGACGAGCTCCTATTCTAAGGTGATGCTCACCAACTCAGCGCTCTTGGCACTGGGCATTACCGGCATGATCACTCCGCAGACGTCGTCACTGCTTCATAACGGCTCAACAATCGCCTACAGCCTGGGTAACGCAAAGGCGTACCTGCGTTAGCAGACGTGTTCGCCCACGTTATCTGGCCTGCGCCCAGACGGCATCGGTGTCGTCCAGGCGCAGGCCTTTTGCATTTGACCATGTGCTAGCCTCTCTATATAGTGTTGCTAGCGACGCTAGCAATTGAAGGGAGCGGGATCGACGTGGGTACTGTTAGCGGCATGGCGCAGGTGAATGTTCGCGTAGATCGCTCGGTTAAAGAGCGCGCCGAGGAAGCGCTGCAGCTTTCGGGCAGGTCACTGCCCGAGCTCATCAAAAAGGTGGTGGTCAAGGTCGCGCAGGGTGGCGGGCAGTGCGAGGAAGTGCTTGCGGCCGTCGACGACCGGCAGCAGACCGTCGCGCCCGATACTCCGTTCGCCGCATCATGGGCGGCGGCGGATCAGCTTTACGCGGACCTGGGCATCGCTACGTCGTCCGTATCCGATGCCCGCGATTGGGACGCAATCTATTCCGACGCCATGGATGAGCATTATCGCCAAAAGGGGATGATCCTGTGAGTGGGGCGCCTCTCAAGATCATGGTGGACGCCAACGTATGGGTTGATTCGTTTTGCGCCGACCATGCCGAGTCGATTGCCGCGCGTGCGTTTATTGGGCAGGCGACGGAGGCGGGGGCATTGCTGTTCTTTCCGGTGCATATCGCCAAGGACGTACTGTATGTTGTACAGCACGAACTGAAGCGCAGCGTTCTTGCCAGCGGGGGAGCGCTCGGCGAGGCTTCTGCCCGCGCGATTGGCGATGCGGCGCTGGCGTTTGTTCGGAACATGACCGAAAACGCCACGGCCGTGGGTGCAGATGCGTCGGACCTTTGGCTGGCCGACAAATACTTAGCGCTCCATCGCGATTACGAGGACAACTTGGTACTCGCCGCATGCAAACGCGCCCAGGTTGATTACTTGGTGACCAACGATCGAAAACTGCTCGAACATGCCGATCTTGCAGCAAAGACACCTCGTCAAATGATGCCGATTCTTGCTTTGGCCAAACGCGGCGGCACGGCTATCGGTTGACGTGAGCTGTTCGCGGGCCCCTTGGACGACGATGCGCCAAGGGGCCCGCGTCTGCTATTTACAAAAGCTCGGCCTTGATGGTGGGACTTTCTGCGAGCTGCTCGGCTGCCTTTTCGTTGGAGCTGTCGAGTGCTGCCAGACTGCGGTAGACCCACTCGTTGACCTGGGTGTTCTTGACGCCTGCGGTCTGCATAAGGGCGCCTACCTCGCGGATTGCTGCGAACAGATCGGCCTTGGGACCCGCGAGCTCGACCTCGATACCGTGGTAGGCGGCCACGCCGCGGTTCTCACTCACGTGGTCGATAAAGCCCTCGACGGTCTCAAGCTGCTGAGCGAGAGCTGCATCATCGTCAACGTCCAGCGCGACGAGTGCGTTCGATACCGTGAGGGCGGGATGTCCGCAGGGGACAAAGCCCTCGATGACATCCATAGCTTCGGTAATGGTTGAGCCCAGGCCTGCGAGGGCATTGACGAGTTGCTGCTTGGTATCCATAACGGTCCTTTCGACGGGTCAATTTTGCTTGGCGAAAATATACGTGACGCGATCGGTAACAAAAGTGCGAAGTGCGGCGCACATTGGGGTCTTCACAGCTCGTGCATAGAACAGCTGTCCGCTTTCAGAACGTGGTAAGATAACACTCCACAAGCGGGGCTCGCCCCGTATGTTCCTTGAAAAGTCGACGGTTATCGGGTGTTTGCAGGCCCGATACCATCCAGACTTTCCCAACATTCGGGGGCGACTGGTTTCGACACGATAGCTCTGAGAGAGGAAGCAAGCCGAGGTCTCCTCGCCTCGTTAAACAGGGGTACCGTCAAATTGAATTGACAACAACTCTTCTTTTGAGCCTATGGCTCTCGCTGCTTAGTTTATAGCGGCGCGTCAACCCGGTGATTTCCCCGACACCGGCGCGACGTCATTTTAGGGGAATGCTCCTGCGCACGTAATCGGTATGGCGCGGGCTAAGACCGAACCGGTTAGGACGCCGCGAGCGTGTCGCTGCGCGCAAAGCGTCCGAGACAAAACCAGCGACTGAGCTTGGAGATGCCAATCAGGGGGCTTTCGTGGACCGGAGTTCGATTCTCCGCGCCTCCACCAATAGTTACAAGCAGGTAGAGAAGCGTCTCTACCTGCCTTTTTATTACTTACAGATACCGCGGAGAATCGAACTCTATGCAGGGCGCGGGCGTTAGGAAAACGCG
>CABUTL010000040.1 GCA_902494375.1 uncultured Collinsella sp. | reverse complement strand
TCGGTGGCACCGCGGCGCTCGCTGGTTGCTCGTCGGGTGGCTCGGACGGCGGCTCCGCCGATGACGGCAAGACCTTCAAGATCGGCGTCATCGGCCCTCTGACCGGCGCCGCGGCAACCTATGGCGTTTCGGCCGAGAAGGGTGCCAAGCTCGCCGCCAAGGATTTCTCGACCAAGGACCTCAAACTCTCGCTTAAGTCCGAGGATGACGTCGCTGACGGCGAGAAGGCTATCAACGCCTTCAATACCCTGTGTGACTGGGGCATGCAGGCGCTCGTCGGTCCGGTCACCACCGGTGCTGCCGTCGCCGTCTCGGGCGAGATCGCCGACGACATGCTCATGGTCACGCCCTCGGCCTCGTCTCTCGACGTCACCAAGGATAAGACCACGGTCTTTCAGGTTTGCTTCACCGATCCCACCATGGGCGCCAGCGCCGCGAAGTTCTTGGCCGAGAAGTACGCGGACGCCAAGATCGCCCTGTTCTACAACTCCGGCGATACGTACAGCTCGGGTGTTGCCGATGCCTTTGCCGAGCAGGCCAAGGAGTCCAAACTTGATATCGTCGATACCGAGACCTTTAAGGACGATTCCTCCACGAGCTTTACCAACCAGCTCACCAAGGCCAAGGAGGCCGGCGCCACGCTCATCTTTGCGCCGATCTACTACACGCCGGCGTCCGTTTTGCTCAAGAATGCCAAGGACATGGGCTACGACATGACCCTCATGGGTACCGACGGCATGGACGGCCTGCTCTCTGTGGAAGGCTTCGATACCTCTCTTGCCGAGGGCGTGCTGCTTATGACCCCGTTCTCTGCCGACGACGAGAAGAATGCCGACTTCGTCAAGGCATATAAGGACGTCTACGACGAGACGCCTAACCAGTTTGCCGCCGACGCCTACGATTGCGTCCACGCCATCGCCGAGGCCATCGACAAGGCAGACATCGACATTACGGCCGACGGCGCCGACATTGCCGGCGACCTTGCCAAGGCCATGCGCAAGATCAAGATCGACGGCCTGACCGGCGAGCTAACGTGGAATGACGAAGGTCAGGTCGAAAAGCCTGCTACGGCCTATGTGATTCAGGGCGGTAAGTACATCGCCGCCTAAGTGCATATACATCGAGACCGGCGGGCCGTTTTATTCAGGGCAAGAACGCCTGTAACAGAACGGAAACATTACTTTCACACAATAAAGTGGCTAAACTGCATAAACCGACAGGAATACGCAGAATTATGGATAAATGAACAAATCCAAAGAAAAGTTGAAATAATCGCCACTTTCCTTAACTAAAGCGTCTAGTATTTTGCGAACGCCGAGCACGGCGAAGGATGGCCTGTCGGGTAACCGAAACCCGACGAGATTTGAGAGGAGAGCCGCATGTCGAGCCTCACCGGTAAGTCATTGAACCCTGTTATGAATCGCAGGAGCGTTATCGCGAGCGCAGCAGGTCTGGGGGCGATGTCCATTCTAGCTGGTTGCTCCTCCAACGGCGGCGACAGCGGTTCCGCTTCGAGCGACGCTTCGTTTAAGATCGGTACCATCGGCCCGCTGACCGGCGCCAACGCGTCCTACGGCAAGTCCGTTACCCAGGGTGTCGAGCTTGGCTGCAAGGATTTCTCGACCAAGGAGCTGCCGCTTGCCAGCAAGGCCGAGGATGACCAGGCCGACGGCGAGAAGGCCGTCAACGCCTTCAACACCCTGCTCGACTGGGGCATGCAGGCTCTCGTCGGCCCGACCACCACGGGTGCGTCGGTTGCCGTTGCCGCCGAGTGCGGTAACGACCCCAAGACGTTCATGATCACCCCGTCCGCGTCCTCCGAGGACGTCACCGACGGCAAAGATTGCGTCTTCCAGGTTTGCTTCACCGACCCCAACCAGGGTGTCAACGCTGCCAAGTTCCTGGCGCAGAAGTATGCGGACGAGAAGTTCGTGCTGTTCTATAACTCCGGCGACGCCTATTCTTCGGGCATCGCAGATTCCTTTAAGGCCCAGGCCGCTGAGTCCAAGCTCGAGATTGTTGACGAGGAGACCTTTAAGGACGACTCCGCCACGAGCTTTACCAACCAGCTGACCAAGGCCAAGCAGGCCGGCGCCACCATGATCTTTGCGCCGATCTACTACACGCCGGCGTCCGTCCTGCTCAAGAACGCCAAGGACATGGGCTACGACGTCAAGATGATGGGCTGCGACGGCATGGACGGCATCCTGGGCGTTGAGGGCTTCGATACCTCTCTTGCCGAGGGCCTGCTGCTCATGACCCCGTTCTCCGCCGACGACGAGAAGAACGCCGACTTCGTCAACGCTTACAAGGATAAGTACGGCGATACCCCCGACCAGTTTGCCGCCGACGCCTACGACGGCGTGCACGCGGTGGCCGAGGCCGTCAAGGAGGCCGGTCTTGGTGTCGACGCCGATCCGACCGAGGCCGCCGAGAAGCTGTCCAAGGCTATGCTCAAGATTACCGTTGACGGTCTGACCGGCAAGCTCACCTGGAACGATAAGGGCCAGGTCCAGAAGGAGCCCACGGCGTACGTCATCACCGACGGCAAGTACGTACAGGCCTAATAAGCCGCCTTACATAGAGCGGTTTTGAGCCCAAGCAGGGGAGGTTTTGGCCTTCCCTGCTTGCTTGGTATCTAGGGACAGTGTAACGTCCCTGTTTCATACATCAACTGGAAACCTATTCGAAAGGGGGATGTGGAACATGACGGTCTTTATCCAATACCTGGTCAACGGCCTGTCCATGGGCAGTGTCTACGCCATCATCGCGTTGGGCTACACCATGGTCTACGGTATCGCCAAGATGCTGAACTTCGCTCACGGCGACGTCATCATGGTCGGTGCCTATGTCTCGTTCTGCGCCACGTCGTATCTCGGCCTCCCGGGCTGGGTATCTGTAATTCTTTCTTGTGTGGTCTGCACGGTTCTCGGCGTTCTCATCGAGGGTCTGGCCTATAAGCCGCTGCGCCAAGCAGGCCCGCTGGCCGTTCTGATCACGGCTATCGGCGTGTCTTACTTCCTGCAGAACGCCGCGCAGCTTCTGTGGGGCGCCACGCCCAAGAACTTCACTTCGCTCGTCACCTTCCAGGTGCCGGAGTTCTTGGCCAAGTTCAACGTAAGCGCCGTCTCGCTCGTCACCATCGTCGCCTGCCTGGTTATCATGGCCGGCCTGATGTTCTTTACAGGTAAGACCAAGATGGGCAAGGCCATGCGCGCCGTGTCCGAGGACAAGGCCGCCGCTCAGCTCATGGGCATCAACGTCAACCGCACCATCTCGATGACGTTTGCCATCGGCTCGGCGCTTGCCGCCATCGCCGGCGTGCTCCTGTGCTCCTACTCGCCGGTGCTGCAGCCCACGACGGGTGCCATGCCTGGCATCAAGGCCTTCGACGCCGCCGTCTTCGGCGGCATCGGCTCCATCCCCGGTGCCTTTGTCGGTGGCATTCTCATCGGCATCATCGAGGCGATGGCACAGGCTTACATTTCCACGAGCCTTGCCAACTCCATCGTCTTTGGTGTTCTGATCATCGTCCTGCTCGTCAAGCCTGCCGGCCTCTTGGGCAAGTACGTCCCCGAGAAGGTGTAGGTGAGCGTTATGAAGTTTCTTAAAGACAAGCAGACGCGTCACGACTTTGTTACGTACGCCATGTGCCTAGTGGCGTTCGCCATCGTGTTCTTTATGCAGTCTAACCACATGATTCCGCGCATGATCGCCGGTCAGCTGGTTCCCATCACGGCCTATATCGTCATGGCCATCTCCCTTAACCTCGTCGTCGGCATCGCGGGCGACTTGTCGCTGGGCCACGCGGGCTTTATGAGCGTCGGCGCCTATACGGGCATCGTTACCGCGGTCGCCCTCGAGAGCGCCGTTCCCTCCGATCCAATACGTCTTGTCATCAGCATCGTGGTCGGCGCCATCGCTGCCGCCATCCTGGGCTTCTTGATTGGTATCCCGGTCCTGCGCCTGAGCGGCGACTATCTGGCCATCGTGACCCTGGCTTTTGGCGAGATCATCAAAGAGATCGTCACCTGCCTCATTGTGGGCGTCGACTCCCGCGGCCTGCACGTGATCTTTAACATCACGGGCAACTCTACGATCGACGACCTGCACCTGCTCGAGGACGGCACCGCCATCATCAAGGGCGCCCAGGGCGCATCGGGTGTGTCGACGTACTCGACTTTCCTCGCCGGTGCCATCCTGGTCATGGTCGCACTCGTGATCGTGCTCAACCTGGTGCGCAGCCGTACCGGCCGTGCCATTATGGCCGTGCGCGATAACAAGATTGCAGCCGAGTCCGTAGGCATCTCCGTCACCGAGTACCGCATGATCGCCTTCGTGGT
Source organism: uncultured Collinsella sp. (assembly GCA_902494375.1). GTDB lineage: Bacteria > Actinomycetota > Coriobacteriia > Coriobacteriales > Coriobacteriaceae > Collinsella. Next base: position 4,315 of record CABUTL010000040.1, on the reverse strand, counting down.
TTCCGCTGCCCTCGCCGGTGCTGCCGGAGCCCTCTTCGGCGGTAACTTCTCGCAGCTCTCCGCCACCAAGTTCGACTTCAACACGTCCATTCTCATCCTGGTGTTCGTGGTCCTGGGCGGTCTGGGCAATATGCGCGGCTCCGTCATCGCGGCGGCGCTGCTCACGGTGCTTCCCGAGCTGCTTCGTCAGTTCTCGGACTACCGCATGCTCATCTACGCCATCGTGCTGATCCTGGTCATGATTTTTACCAACAACCCGCAGCTCAAGGCGTTCTTCGGTCGCGTCAAGGACCGCTTTGCTTCCAAGAAGGAGGTGGCAGCCGATGCCCAGTAAATTTGAGTTCAAGAAGGGCAAGATGGTCCCGTATCCTTCTGGCGCCATCGTTCCCGATCGTGACCTGGGCGAGCGCCCTGCACTCGAGTGCATCCACCTGGGCATTGAGTTCGGTGGCCTTAAGGCAGTCGACGACTTTAGCCTGACTATCGGCAAGACCGAGATCGCCGGTCTGATCGGTCCCAACGGCGCCGGCAAGACCACGGTCTTCAACCTGCTCACCAAGGTGTACCAGCCCACGCATGGCACCATCCTGCTCGACGGCGAGGACACCTCGGGCAAGTCGGTCTACCAGGTCAACCGCATGGGTATTGCCCGTACCTTCCAGAACATTCGCCTATTCAACACCATGACGGTGGAGGATAACGTCAAGGTCGGCCTGCATAACCAGGAGCGTTACTCCGACTTTGAGGGCGTGCTGCGCCTGCCGACGTATTGGAAGCACGAGAAGGCTGCTCACGAGCGCGCCATGGAGCTGCTGTCCATCTTTGATATGGAGCATCTGGCAAACGAGCAGGCCGGATCGCTGCCTTACGGCGCTCAGCGTCGTCTGGAGATCGTCCGCGCGCTTGCCACCAACCCCAAGCTACTGCTGCTCGACGAGCCTGCTGCCGGCATGAACCCGTCCGAGACCGCGGAGCTCATGGAGAACATCGTCAAGATTCGCGACACCTTTGGCATTGCCATCATGCTTATCGAGCATGATATGTCGCTCGTTATGAACATCTGCGAGGGCATCTGCGTGCTCAACTTTGGTAAGGTCATCGCCAAGGGCACGGCAGAGGAAATCCAGAACAACGACGCTGTTATTGAGGCATATCTGGGCAAGCAGGATAAGGGGGAGAACTAAATGGCAGAGCCGATGCTTTCCGTCTACAACATCAACGTCTGGTACGGCGCCATCCACGCCATTAAGGACATCTCCTTTAACGTTAACGAGGGCGAGATCGTGGCCTTGATTGGTGCCAACGGTGCCGGCAAGTCCACAACGCTCAAGACCGTCTCGGGCCTGCTGCGTTCCAAGACCGGTTCCATCAAGTTTATGGGCGAGGACATTACTCATACGCCCGCTGATAAGCTGGTTGGTAAGGGCCTGGCTCAGGTTCCCGAGGGTCGTCGCGCCTTTTTGCAGATGACGGTCGAGGAGAACCTGGAGATGGGTGCCTATACGCAGCCCAAGTCCACGGTGGCTCCGGGCCTGGAGCGCGTCTACGAGCAGTTCCCGCGCCTGAAGGAACGTCGTCGCCAGGTCGCCGGCACCCTTTCGGGCGGCGAGCAGCAGATGCTCGTTATGGGGCGCGCCCTTATGAGTAACCCCAAACTGCTTATGCTCGACGAACCTTCCATGGGTCTGGCGCCGATTCTGATCGAACAGATCTTCCAGATTGTCGAGGACCTGCACAAGGCCGGTACCACGGTGCTTCTGGTCGAGCAAAACGCGCAGATGGCGCTTTCCATCGCCACGCGCGGTTACGTGCTCGAGACTGGCAAGATCACCATGACCGGCACCGGTCAAGAGCTGCTGCACGACGATAACGTCCGCAAGGCCTATCTGGGCGGTTAATCCATTCAACAAAGGGGGCGCTGACCAACCCGGTCAGCGCCCCCTTTTAAGTTGCGGTGAAATAGGGACTAAATGGGGGCGCTAGACGCCAAAACAGTCCCTATTCCACCGCAACTTCATGGGGATGTGTGACAATGCCCGTCGGAAAACATCTGCTGTCTTTGGGGGTCTATCTATGCTGTACGAGTTTTGTGCCGAGAACTTTGAGCGGGTGCCGGCAGCTATCGATGCCGGTGCAAGGCGTATTGAACTGTGCGACAACCTTGCCGTCGGTGGCACTACACCCTCGGCCGGTGTTATCAGCGCTACAGTCAGCTATGCTCACGAGCATGACGCGCGAGTGATGTGCATGATTCGCCCGCGCGGCGGTGACTTTCATTACAACCAAGACGAGCTGCGCATGATGGAGATGGACCTGGGCCTTGCCGTAAGCGCCGGCGTTGACGGCTTGGTCTTTGGCAGCTGCAAGCCCTGCGCTGGCGGATGGGCGCTCGACGAGCTTACGTTGGGCGCCCTCGTGATGGCCGCGGGCTGCGCGACCGAGGAATGCAAGCGTGAGCCCATCGACATCACCTTCCACATGGCGTTTGATCAGCTCTCGCCCGAGGCTCAGCTCGACGCGATTGATACACTTGCCGACTGCGGCGTTACGCGCATCCTCACGCATGGCGGCGCTGCCGGTACGTCGATCGAGGATAATTTCGATTACCTGACTCGTTTAATCGAGTATGCGGGCGATCGTTTGACCATCCTTCCCGGCGGCGGCATCACTACGGCAAATCGCGACGCGGTCGCGGCGGCGCTAGGCGTCTCCGAGCTCCATGGCACCAAGATCGTGCCGCTGGAGGTATAACCCGTGGCGCTGGTATTTGACGTTCAGCAGGCGAACGGTAAGCCCGACGACAATCGTCGTCCCGGCACCGCGTGCCCCTTTTGCGATACCGAGGAACTCGCCAATATCATCCGGCGCGACGGTGACTGCATCTGGCTCGAGAATAAGTTTAAGACCTTGCGGGCCACTCGTCAGACCGTATTGATTGAGTCGTCCGACCACGACGCCGATCTGGTGACCTATGAGCCGGACGAGCTGCATCATGTTATGCGGTTTGCTCTGGGCTGTTGGCAGCAGATGATCGATTCCCAACAGTACTGCAGTGTGCTCATGTACAAGAACAAAGGCTCGCTTTCGGGCGGCAGCCTCGTCCATCCACACATGCAGATTGTGGGCTTGGAACAGGAGGACGGCTATGCGGCGCTGACCTCAGTCAACTTTGAAGGCATCGATGTTTGGCAGAGGGGAAGGGTTGCGGTCAACATCTCAACCGAACCGATTATGGGGTTCTTTGAGGTCAATGTTTCAGCCCCGCAGGGAATCGCCGCCAGCGATGGCGCGCGAGACCAAGCCGAGACGGACCTCTTCGCCGATGCGATTCAGGTAGCTCTGCGCTATATCCTGAACGAGCACCATGGTGGTCGCGCAGAGTCGTACAACTTGTTCTTCTACCACATGGACGGTCGGACCATTGCCAAGGCGCTGCCGCGTTGGGTGGTTTCGCCCTACTTTGTCGGGTATCGGCTGGCTCAGGTCAATGCTGAGACCACGCTCGATGTCGATGCGGAGCGACTCCGCGCACATCTGGAGGCGCTCACATCGTAAAGTGAGCGCCCGCACACTGCGGACGGTTTAGCGCGCCATTGCATCGCGGCCGGCCTCGACGCGCTTGCGCTGGGCGGCGCGCTCCTCGCCGGTCAGACGCTCAAAGAAGTGCCCGATAAGCGAGGCGAGCACCTGCTGAAACAACGTTCCACACATGACGGGAAACACAACTTCGCCCGGAAAGTATTGCGTGGCGACGACGGCGCCCGAAGAGATATTGCGCATGCCGCAGGTAAAGCACATGGTGGTCGTTTCGCTATATGGCAGATGCAGCGCGCGGGCGACCAGAATGCCCACGACAAAACCGCTGATGGCGAACACCAGAATAAAGAGGGCGACTTCCAGGCGCACCGCGTTCATGTGTAGCACGTACTCGCTCATGGCGGTGGAGTTGGACGCGATGACGCCCATCATCATAAATTTGCAGGCGGGCGAGAGCGCGGGGGAGAGTTTCTCGTGTCCCCAGCCGTGCGTGAGCTCGTTGATCACGATGCCGAGAACGGCGGGGATGGCGATCATAAAGGCCATGTTCTGCATCATACTCGGCACGTCGATCGAGACGGTGGCGCCTAGCAGGAGCTTGAGCGTGAGCGGAATCGTCACGGGCGATATAACCGAGGACGTCAGGATGATGGTGAGCGCGAGCGGGCCGTTGCCGCCGAACATGCTGATCCACATAAAGGCAGTGACTGCCACGGGTACGCTGTACTCGAGCACGATGCCGCAGACAAGGTTGGGGTTGGAGCCAAAGAACAGTGAG
>CABUTL010000039.1 GCA_902494375.1 uncultured Collinsella sp. | reverse complement strand
GACAGACCGACGAACCCGCTACCTTCCGCGAGCAGGCGGGTCTGCTACGCGAACCGAGCATCATCACCGGCATGCTCATCTTTTTGTTTGGCGTGGGATCGGTCTACGTTTTCTACGGCTACGTGACGCCTTATCTTGAGCAGGTGCTGGGCATGGGCACGGTCGAAGCCAGTACCACGCTCATGGCCTACGGCGTGTTCTGCCTGATCTCGAACATCCTGGGCGGATGGATCGATGCGCGCTTTGGCATGAAGGCGCTACTCGTGACGTTTGTGCTGCAGGCTGCAGCGTTACTCGGACTGTTTGCTGTGGGCGGCACCATGCCGCTCGCGCTGGTCTTTGTCTTTAGCCTGGCGCTGCTCATGTACCTGTTCTCGGTGTCGTGCATCACGCACTTTATGGACGTGGCACGCAGCCGCCATCCCAAGTCGATGGTACTCGCAAGTTCGGTTGAGCCCATGGCGTTTAACGTCGGCATCTCGTTTGGCACCGCAGTGGGCGGCGCCGTGGTAAGCAGCGTTGGCATTGCATATGTAGGCGCAGTGGGTGCCGCGTTCTCGCTTGTGGCCTGGGTGCTTACGCTGGTGACGATTAAGTTGGCTCGCTGGGAGCGCCGTCGTCAATCAGCACAGCCCCGGATGCAGGCATAGGGGCGAACATAGCCCAAGGTGGCGAGCAACCGGTGAAAACCGTCCCATACGAGTAGTGTTTATCCGCCTGCAAGCTCCAGCAGTGCAATTTCGTGTACTTCAGATACACACTTTTCTACTATTTCGTGTATTCTAAGTACATGAAATCGTACTAAACTATGTATCTGAAGTACACGAAATTGGAAAGGCGGCCCCATGCGCAGATCAATCGAATCCGTTATCGAATCATGGGCGACAAAGGACGCGTCGCGCCCCCTCCTCATCCGTGGTGCGCGACGCGTAGGCAAAACGTACGTTGCCGAGGAAATCGGCAGACGAATCGCCGGCGATGCGTTTGTCAAACTCGACTTTCAGACCGATCTTGAGCTGATCGCTCCGCTGTTCGACTGTCCCACCGACGACGTTGACGCCATCGTGGCGCGAATCTCAGACTATAAACGCACCCCCATTCGCAAAGAAACCGCCTTCATCCTGTTTGACGAGGTGCAGCTCTGCGAACGGGCGCTCAACTCGCTTCGCTTTTTTTCGGGTTCGGGCTGGCGCATATGCGCGACCGGCAGTCAGCTCGGCGTCGCCACGCGCAAGCGCAAGTTGCCTTTTCCCAGCGGCGTTCGTCAAGAGACCATGCATCCTATGTCGTTCGAGGAGTTTCTCTGGGCGCTCGACGAGGAGCAGATGGCCAATGCCATTCGTACCCACGCCGGCACACTCGAGACCTACGCCGCGCACCAAGCCGCGCTCAGCCTGTTTCATCGATACCAGATCGTGGGCGGCATGCCCGCCGCCGTCAACGCATATCGCAAGACGTTATCCATCGAGGATGCGCGCGTCGAGCAGCGCGAAATCGACGAGACCTATACCGCCGATATGACCGACCCCGAAAACGGGATCAGCGGCGTGGCGGCGCGCAAGGTCTGGCGCTCCATTCCGTCCCAGCTGCTGAGATCGTCCACAAAAAAATTCAAGTACTCCGAGGTCGAACGCGGAGGCCGTCGCGCCAAGCTTATCGAGCCGCTCGACTGGCTCGAAGGCGCCGGCATCATATCGGTCAACAACCTGACCGAAGGCATCGAGCCTCCCCTCGTTCCCTTCGACGACGAAGATGGAAGTTTCTTTAAGGTCTATCTTCTCGATACCGGCCTCATGTTCTACAAACTCGGCATCAACCCGCGGCTCTGGCTCGACCTCAAAGAGGATTCCGCCATAGCGCTATCTTCCGACTTCCGAGGCGCCCTGGCGGAAAACTCGGTCATGCAAGCATTTTCGGGCAATAGCTTGCAGACGTATTACTGGGCGCCGCCGTCGTCTTGGAAGACGACCGGCGAGCTCGATTTTTTACTTCAGACCGACCGTATGGAAATTGTGCCCGTCGAAGTAAAGTCCGCACGTAACGTGCGCGCGAGAACCCTCGGGTCGTTTATGGACAAAGCCCGATCGCCATATGCCTACATTTTGTCCGAGAACAATTTTTCCCGCAGCGAAACCGATGACGGGCGCGAGCTGCGCCACCTCCCCTTGTACGCAGCGGGCTTTATTGGAGCAAACTGCCTCAAGAGCAGTCTGTAAGCCCTGCGCGACCGCCTAGAAAGGAAGCCGCTCATGCAACGCATTCTTTTTATCTGCTATGGAAATATCTGTCGCTCGACGATGGCTGAGTCCGTGTTTACCGAGCTGGTGCGGCGCGCCGGGCGCGCGGGCGAGTTTGTCATTGACTCCGCTGCGACCTCAACTGAGGAGATCGGCAACCCGCCGCATCATGGCACGGTCGCCAAGCTGCGTGAAGTCGGGATTCCCGTCGTTGCGCACCGTGCCCGCCAGGTGCGTCGCGCGGAGTATGGCGACTGGGACCACATTGTCTATATGGACGACGAGAACGCCCGCGGCCTGCGGCGCATCTTTGGCGACGACCCCGACGGCAAGGTTACACGCTTGCTCGATTGGACCGAGCGCCCCGGCGACGTGGCCGATCCCTGGTACACCGGCAACTTCGATGCCACCTACCGCGACGTGCTCGACGGTTGCACCGCTATGCTCGAGCAACTGTAGACAAGCGAGGTCGCGAGCCACGTCTTCGGCGCGAAACGAGCGTGGATTTTCTCCCGCTTTGAGCGTTCGAGTGCGCTCTAAACGGGAGAAAATCCACACTCATGAATGTGACAAAGGGACCGCCCCTTTGCCACATCCGGGACTGGCCCTAGACCGGCTTGACCTCCAGTTTTATCCCCTCGGCGCAGGAGTCGCCCAAAACATCCGAAAGGCCCCAGGTCGCATATAGCGGCAAATAGAGAACCGCTCCGTTGCGCTCAACGTTGCCTCTCGAGAAAACAATCCCGAGCCTTACGCCATATTCAGCCGTATCAAGCACATGACCGAGCGCAGCGTGCGCGTGGTAATAGGAGCCCGATTTAACCTCGATCGGAACAGCCGTCCCATCCGGTCCATCGACCACAAAGTCCACTTCACCGCGCTTTTTTGTCTGATAGTAGTAAAGCTGGCGATTTTGGGCAGCCAGCTGCTGGGCCACCACGTTTTCGTAAATGCCGCCCAGATTGGGCTCCTTGCTATCAAGATACGCCGCTTGGGCGACTCCAACGGGGTAGCGCGCCATCAACATGCCCGTATCCGATTGATATAGCTTGAACTGCGATGGCCGTGCCGTCTTGAGCAGGGGCGATTTTGGCTCGGTTACGATATCGGCTTTGAGGGCAACGCCGGCATCGACAAGCCATACAAAATCTCGCTGATACTTCTCGTAGTGAGCCTTGGGGTCAATGGAATTGAGCACGAAACGCTTGTGTTCGCCCTCAAGCATAATGGGGAGCTGATCGTAGATGCTCTGCACCTGAAGGGCTCGCCCGCTTGCATACTTGAAGATATCCCGTCGGTACTGTTCGTTGAGCTCGGACTGTAGCTGACGAACAGAGGCAAGGTCGCCCTGCGTGTCAAGGAAACGCTGCACGACCTCCGGCATTCCGCCGACAACGGTATAGGTCCTGAAGTTTGCCATCATCGCGTCATGAATGTAACCAGGAATGGGCTTCTCGCTGATACACGCGTCGCGTATCGTTTGGCGAGCCCCCTCGCTCACCCCGGTTGCCCAGCAAAACTCCTCAAAATCGAGCGGGAACATCCTAAGCTCGTGGACATACCCCACGGGATAGGACCTGACACCCTTGAACTGGGTCCCAAGCATTGACCCCGAAAACGCCCAGCGGCACCTCCCGTCCTCAACAAGGAACTTTGCCATCGTCATGATGTCGGGGGCCTCTTGGACCTCATCGATAAACACGAGCGTTTTGCCTGGTGCAATCGACTTTCCCGAAAGAAGCGTCACCCTGCTGATGAAATCATCGGCATCTCGCGCCTCGAGAAGAGCATCTTTTGCCTGGCGATTTTCCATGAGGTTGAGTTCGATGTAGGTTGCGTGGTTGGCTTTGCCAAACGCGCGAATCGAATAGCTTTTGCCGATCTGGCGAGAACCCGTGATGAATAAGGCCTTTTGCTCGGCAGACTTCAGCCAACGCTCCAGCTCTGCCGCTATTTTCCTGCGCAGCATAGGCTCTCCCCTCAGTGTCATCAAATGAAATGCAAAGTTTTATGCGCTTGATTATCGATGAAATGTAGGATTTTTAGAACCTAAAATCGGATGAAATGCAGAGATTTAGGATTATAAGCAGAAAGAAGGGGCAGCCCCGGCGAATGTGACAAAGGGACTGTCCCTTTGTCACATTGCGCTCGACTACTCGTCGACGATCTCGGCAAGCCAGACGTTCAGCGTATCGACCTCGGGGCAGCAGAACTTTGCCGTACCGGGCTCGTTGCCAGGCACGGTTCCGCCATAGCGCAGGATATCGATATAGGGAAAGCCCACATGGCAGGCCATGGCACACATCTTGCCGCGGTCTCGGTCGAAGTCGAAGACGTCACCCGGCTTGTGCCCGTGATGGCAGCGGCATGTGCCCAGCTGGTCCACGCAGCTAATGCGAATACGTGGGCGCCTGCCGCGCGGGGCACCGAGCGGCTTGTTCTCGCCCGCCGCCTCGGTGCTGCTCTCGTCGGCGTTACTCATGGTCAATCACATCCAGGCAGGCCTCGATGGGAAGGCCGGCGGACTTATCCTCCTGGTCGGCATTGCGCTCGATGAGCTCCGCTACCACACGCATGGCATCGCTCGTCGCGCGCTGCAGGCTCCAACCGGCCATAACGCGGCCGACAAGCACCGCCGAGAACGTGTCGCCCGTGCCCGGAAAGTAGACCGGAATCAGCTCGAAGGGAATCGTGAAGTACTCCCCCGCCACATGGTCGTAACCGATGACGACATTCGCACCGTCGACCACAGCGCTCGTAATGACCACCGACTTGGCGCCCAGGACACGCACGGCATCCACAAGAGCGCGGCCCTCATCGGGCGTGATTTGCTCGGCAATGGGCGTATCGGTGAGCAGGCATGCCTCGGTATAGTTGGGCACCGCGTAGTCTGCGCACTCCAGCAGATGCCGCATAAGGCCAATCGTGGACTCGGGCACGCCGGCGTAGAGCTTGCCGTTGTCGCCCATGATGGGGTCGACGAACACCTTGGTACCCTTTTGCGCGCGACGGTGGCAGAAGTCCGAAATGATGCGCGTCTCTTCCTCGGTCACGATAAAGCCGGTCGAGATGGCGTCGAACTCAAAGCCGAGCTCCTCCCAGATGGCGAGGCTCTGGCGCACGTACTCTGTGGTGTCGTGGATGTAGAACTTGGGATAGTTGAGCGTATCGGACACCAGCGCCGTCGGCAGGTTGTGGATGCGGTAGCCCATATGCGACAGCACCGGCAGCATGGCGGAAAGCGCGACCTTGCCGTAGCCGCACATATCGTTAATCAGCAGCAGCTGAGTATTCTTCATGAGGGTCTCCCTTGGTTCGGGCACGGCGCGGCAGCGCCACCGTGCGACTAAGTGTAGCGCAGGAGGCGTTGTGGGCGGTCGCCAGGGTCGCGAAGAGCGCATTGTTGCGGAAAGGTTTCGGAAATGGGGGGCATAGGCCTTGTGGCCATGCCCGACGATTGAACGTCAGATTGCCGCTTAGGAACGCTTGCAGCGTCGAGCGGTTACGGCGTTTGGTAAAGCGCCGTAACTTAATAAGTTTGGTACCTTGACATTCATTTCTCATGCTCCTAGATTGGTTAGGCACAAAACAATTCCACTACCTAACTAAAGAAAGGAGCAACACTAATTCATGTGCGATGAACCTCTTAACCTTTGTTCGCACGAGCCCGACGGCGATCCGTCACAGCCGGCGGATGCACCCGAAGCGGCTAGCTCAGAAGACAAGCTTGCCAAGCGCATCCTCAATGGCCTGGGCTTTTGCGGCCATTACATGCATTTTCATGGCGGAGGCGTATCCGGCAAGGCGCCCATCATCTGCCTGCTGGCCAAGCAACCCGGCGGCGAGATGTCGCAGCAGGAACTCGGCATGCACTTTGACCTCAAGCCGGGGTCGCTTTCCGAGATCCTGTCCAAGCTCGAGCTCAACGGCCTCATCGAGCGCAGCCGTAACCCCAAGGATCGACGGCAGCTCACCATTCGCCTGACCGAGACCGGCCGGGAAAACGCCCGCATCGACCAGGCAGCCCGCATTCGCTTTAGAGAGCAGGCCTTTAGTGCGCTCACCCACGACGAGCGCGAGGACCTCGCCGAAATGCTCGATAAAATCCGTGTAACCTGGGAGGAACTGGATGATTAAAACCCTCATGGGCAGCATCCGCGACTATATGAAAGTCACCGTTGCCACGCCGTTGCTCGTGCTTGGCGAGGTGCTCTGCGAGATGCTGATTCCATTTATCACCGCCAACCTGATCGACGCCATCAAAGATGGCACCACCGTAGCCGAGATGCTTCCCACCGCGGGCTTTTTGGTGCTCATCGCGCTGACGTCGCTTGCTTTTGGCGCCGCTGCCGGCGTCACCTGCAGCCATGCGAGTTGCGGCTTCGCTAAGAACCTGCGTCACGACCTGTTCTACAAGATCCAGACGTTCAGCTTTGCCAACATCGATGAGTTCTCGAGCTCCTCGCTCGTCACGCGCCTGACCACCGATATCAACAACGTGCAGCAGGCCTTTATGATGATCATCCGTATCGCCGTGCGCGCGCCGCTGGTATTGATCTTCGCCTTTACCATGGCATTTATCATGGGCGGCAGCGTCGCCATGGTCTACCTGGTCATCATTCCGCTGCTGGGCTTTGGGCTGTTCTTTATCATCTTTAAGGTGCGTCCCATCTTCTCGCGCGTGTTCCACAAGTACGACGCCCTTAACGAGTCCGTCGAGGAAAACGTCACCGGCATGCGCGTGGTCAAGAGCTATGTGCGCGAAGACTTTGAGAAGGAGAAGTTCGCGACCGCCGCACGCGACGTCCAGATGGACTTCACCCGCGCCGAGAAGCTGCTCGCCTTTAACAACCCCATGATGAACATCTGCGTCAACGGCGCGTTCGTCGTCATCATCTACCTGGGCTCCAAGCTCATCATCACGAGCCAGGGCACGCTGTTCGACGTGGGCCAGCTCTCCTCGATCTTTACCTATGGCTTCCAAATCCTCATGAGCCTGATGCAGCTATCGATGATCTTTGTCATGGTGACCATGGCCGACGAATCGGCGCACCGCATCACCGAGGTGCTGGCCGCCGAGCCCACGATCGCCGATCCCGCCGAGCCCGTGCTCGAGGTCGCCGATGGCTCCATCGACTTTGACCACGTGAGCTTTAAGTATTCCGCGCATGCGAAGCGCCAGGCGCTCGACGATATCGACCTGCACATTAAGAGCGGCGAGACCATCGGCATCATCGGCGGCACCGGCTCGGCCAAGTCCACGCTTGTAAACCTTATCGCCCGTCTGTACGACACCACCGAGGGCACCGTGCGCGTGGGCGGCGTGGATGTGCGCGACTACGACTTGGACGCCCTGCGCCACCAGGTCGCCATGGTGCTGCAGAAAAACGTGCTGTTTAGCGGCACCATCGCCGAGAATCTGCGCTGGGGCGACCCGAACGCCACCGACGAGGAGGTCCGCGAGGCGGCACATCTGGCCTGCGCCGACGAGTTTGTCGACGGCTTCCCCAAGGGCTATGACGCCTGGATCGAACAGGGCGGCTCCAATGTCTCGGGAGGTCAGAAGCAGCGCCTGTGCATTGCGCGCGCCCTGCTGCGTCGCCCCAAGATCTTGATCCTGGACGACTCCACCAGCGCCGTCGACACCAAGACCGACGCCAAGATTCGCGCAGGGCTGGCAAGCTATCTGCCCAACACGACCAAGCTCATCATCGCCCAGCGCATTAGCTCCGTGCAGGACGCAGACCGCATCATCGTCATGGAGGGCGGCCGTATCGCGCAGATCGGTAACCACGACGAGCTGCTCAAGACGAGCGAGATCTACCGCGAGACCTTCACCTCGCAGAACAAGATGTCTGCCGAGGGCGAAGAGGCCGTCGAAGCCGACACCGAGGCATCCGCAACACAAGCTCAGACCAAGGAAGGAGGCGAGGCACATGAGTAAGGCAACGACCGCCGAGCGCGCGCTCAACCGCAAGGGTGGCACCATGTCGCGCCTCATCAAGACGCTCTTTGGCTTCTACCCCGTGCTTTTGCCCCTCGTCGTCGTCGGCGTGGTACTCTGCGCCATCATCAACTCCATCGGCGCGACCTTCCTTCAGAGCGCCCTGCAGATTATTAGCGAATCGTGGCAGTCGGGCGATTGGACGACCGCGCAGCCCAAGATCGCACGGCTCGTGACCACCCTCGCCTGCATCTACGGCATCGGCATCCTGTCTTCGCTCTTCTGGAACCGCGCCATGGCCATCGTCACGCAGGGCTCGCTCGAGAAGCTGCGCGAGAAGATGTTCAACCGTATGCAGGACCTGCCGATTCGCTACTTCGACACGCACCAGCGCGGCGACATCATGAGCCACTACACCAACGACATCGACACGCTGCGCCAGATGATCAGCCAGTCGCTGCCCAACCTGCTCATGACGACCATCGTCATCGTCACGG
>CABUTL010000038.1 GCA_902494375.1 uncultured Collinsella sp. | reverse complement strand
TGTCCATCGGGAGTTTCTCGAACCTCCAAGATTCGGGATGTCGGATTAAAACGTTGACGGCTGATACGGCAATTGCACTGGCGACCGAGCGGGGGCACGGGCGCTGGCGTGGTCGCTAGATTACGAAGAGGATCACCGCCATGAACTGGAAGATGCTGCCGGCGAGTACCCACAGGTGAAACACGCTGTGAAGATAGCGCACGTTTTTGGCGATATAGAACGGCACGCCCGCGGTGTAGCACACGCCGCCGACGGCGAGCAGGGCAAGTGCCACGGGGTTGAGCAGCGCCACGAGCTCGGGCAGCTTAAAGACAACGAGCCAGCCCATCAGCAGATAGACCAGGCCGCTTACCCAATGCGGCTGGCGCTCGCGCATAAAGCACTCGAGGGCGATGCCGATAATGGCGATGGCCCATACGGCAAAGAACAGCACAGCGCCGCCGTCGTTTGCGAGCGTGATGAGGCAAAACGGCGTATAGCTGCCCGCAATGAGCAGGTAGATGCAGCTGTGGTCGATGATGCGAAACACGCGCTTGGCGCGCGCGGGCTGAATCGCGTGGTAGAGCGTGGAGGCTAGGTATTCGAGGATAATGCTGACGCCGTAGACAATTGCCGCGGCCATGTGGGCCGGGCCTCCGCCGCGCAGGGCGGCGAATACGATCAGGAGCACCAGGCCCGCGATACCCAGCAGGCAGCCGACACCATGGGTGACGGAGTTCATGATCTCCTCACCCACCGTGTAGTGTGGAACGGCCGCGGTCTTGGGTCGCGGCTTAGAACTGTCGCTCGAATCGGACATGCCGGTTACATCCTCCAACGTAAAGAGTTCTCAACACTATATCAAAGCGTCTGGGTACGTGCGAAATTTGCACTATACGTGACCCTTTGTTTACCCATTCTTTGCCTGTTGACGCATCAACGGCGAACGTCCATAATGCGCTTGCATTAAATGTTGATGTATTAACATCTTATAGGAGAATACCGCATGGCTCAAAACGCACGTTCCCATCGAAAGCTCAAGATAGCCGGCATCGTTGCACTGGTGGTTGTCGTTGCGCTGCTCGGATTTGCCGGCAACTTTCTGTTTGACTTCGCGCTGAATCCCCGCGCGCCATACACCATGAAGATGATGCAGGATAGCAAGAACGACAAAGAAGGTGAGCAGCCGGATGCCGAGGATACCGAGGCGCGGGCATGGTTTAAAGAGAACCGCAAGAGCAGCAACCTCACCGCGGACGACGGGACCGAGCTTGCCGCCTGGTATTTTGCTGCGTCGGAGAGCACGCACGACTACGCCGTCTGCCTGCATGGATATACCAACGAGCCCATCGGTATGGCCCGATACGCCAAACGCTTCCACGACCGTGGCATGAACGTACTCGCACCCGCCGCCCGCGCCCACGAGCGCTCCGGCGGCGACTATATCGGCATGGGCTGGCCCGAGCGCCTCGACATCGTCGCATGGATCGAGCGAATCGTTCAGGCTGACCCCGAGGCGCGCATCCTGGTCTTTGGCGAGTCGATGGGTGCGGCAACCGCCATGAACTTCGCGGGGGAATCTCTGCCCGCAAACGTGAAATGCATTATCGAGGACTGCGGTTATACGAGTGTTTGGGACGAGTTTTCCCTGCAGCTCAAGGACGTGTTCAGCCTGCCCAGCTTTCCCTTGCTCGATGTAGCAAACTTGGTGTGCAACGTGCGCGCGGGCTACGACTTTCATAAGGCGAGCAGTGTGGAGCAACTCAAACACGCGACGGTTCCCATGCTGTTTATCCACGGCGACCAGGACACCTTTGTGCCGTACGACATGCTCGACCAAAACTACGACGCGTGCGCCAGCAAGGTTAAACAGAAGCTCACTATCCACGGCGCCACCCACGCCAAGAGCGCGCAAGTTGACCCCGAGCTCTACTGGAATACGGTCGACGACTTCCTCGACAAGAATTATTAGGCAAAAAGCAACGTCTGGGGTTTTGTTGCCAAAAATCGGTTTGTGGTCGGCGGTATTCGATTTTTCACCGCACTTCTGAAAAGCCGCCCGCGAGCGTTGTGCTCGTGGGCGGCTTTTACTCAACTAACGCCACAAAGGCGCTTGGTTTGTCCAATAGGACGACGCTACTTGACCTCGATGAGCTCGTACTTGCTCGTGCCCAGGCCGATCTTCTCGGCGTGCGCGATGCACACGCGCCAGTCGGTGTCGGGATGCGTGATGCAGAAGGGATCCTTGGCCTGCTCGCCCTCCAGATGCTCGTGGTTGTGCTCCATCTTGGCCGCGCTATCGGTGAGCTCGGTGTTGGGCAGCGGCTCAGACGCCATGACGGCGTCGGCGCAGGCCTGGTCGATGGCGACCGGGTCGAAGCTCGCGAACATGCCGATGTCGTTGACGATAGGCGTATCGTTTTCAGGATGGCAGTCGCAGTTGGGACTGATGTCCATGGCAAGCGAGATGTGGAAGCTCGGGCGGCCGTCGACGACGGCCTTCGTATACTCGGCGATCTTGCAGTTGAGCACGTCGGCCGCGGCCTCATAACCGGGCTTGATGCAGTCCTGGTTGCATGCCGCAATGCAGCGTCCGCAGCCCACGCAGCGATCGTGGTCGATGGCAGCCACGTGCACCGTGCGAGTAGCGCCGCTGGCAAGCTCGCGCTCGCGGGTGCCGTCGAACGAGATAGCGTTGTGCGCGCAGATCTTTTCGCAGGCATGGCAGCCAACGCAGTGCTCGGTCGCGACGTTCGGCTTGCCGGCGGCATGCTGCTCCATCTTGCCGGCACGGCTGCCGCCTCCCATGCCCAGGTTCTTCATGGCGCCGCCAAAACCGGCCTGCTCATGGCCCTTAAAGTGGGTGAGGCTGATCACGATATCGGCATCCATGAGCGCCTGACCGATCTTGGCCTCGTGCACGTACTCGCCGCCCTCGACCGGGACGAGCGCCTCGTCGGTGCCCTTGAGGCCGTCGGCAATGATGATCTGGCAACCCGTAGCATACGGGGTAAAGCCGTTCTGGTAGGCGGTATCGATGTGCTCGAGCGCGTTTTTGCGGCTACCGACATAGAGCGTATTGCAGTCGGTGAGGAAGGGCTTGCCGCCCAGCTCCTTCACGACGTCCGCGACGGCGCGGGCGTAGTTGGGGCGCAAAAAGCTCAGGTTGCCCAGCTCGCCAAAGTGAATCTTGATGGCGACGAACTTGTTCTCAAAGTCGATCTGCTCAATTCCGGCGTGACGGATGAGGCGCTTGAGCTTGTCGAGCTGGCTCTCGCGAGCATGCGTGCGCAGGTTGGTGAAGTACACCTTAGCGGGTGCTGCGGGTGCAGTTGCGGTCATAGATCTATCCCCTCGGTCTATATGGCGTTACAGACATAGAGGATGGTACCAGTTAAAGCAGAGTTAAAGTCAAGTACGGCACCTAGTCATTGGGGATGTTCTTAAATGAGTAGTCGCAGGGGACACTCTTTCGCCACCCGGCAGTTGGAGACAGTCCCCAAGTGCCGGCAGCTAGGGACAGTCCTTTCCAGCCGGCCGGCGAGCCGGCAAGTCAGCAAAGACTGTCCCCGATGACTAGTCGTTTAAGACTGTCCCCGATGACTACTCCTGCACCTTGAGAGCTTCGGCCAGGCCCACACGTTTGATGGAACGCATGTGTAGCAGCGCCACGACCAGGTAGGTCGCAAAGCCAATGCCGACGCATGCAGCCATGGACCAAGCGGGCACGTAGATCTCGATATTGCCGTTGTAGGCGAGCAGCATCGAGCGGAAGATGGCCGTGAGCGAGCCAATAATGACCGGCAGGCTCAGCACGAGCGACGCTGCCACGCACAACGTGATCGAGCGGATGTACAGATGCGAGATCTCGCTATCGCGATAGCCAGAGACTTTCATGTAGCTGATCGAACGGGCGCTGTGGTCGATCACCGCCTTGGTCAGCAGGTACATAAACAGCAGGAAGATAAACACCGCGAGCCCGATCATCATGCCGATCATTTTGCTCATCATGCCGATGAACTGGTCGCCCACGGCCCGCATGTCGTCGGGCGTGGTGTCGCCGGCAAAGTAACGAGCATCGAGGTCGAGCTTCTCGTCGCTCACATAGCCGTTAAAGTAGGCGGCGTCGTTGTCGAACAGCTCGTTAAAGTCGTCGATACTCATATAGATATTCATGTCCGACTTGGAGCCCCAGGCACAGTCCTTGCCCGCGTACTCAAGGGAATAATGCTCCCCCTCGTACTTGTCGATGAGCGTGACCTTCTGGCCCTCGCTCCAGCCAAACTTGTCGAGCAGGCCGCCGCCAAAGACGACGCGCCCATCGCCAACGTTGAGGTCTTTCCAATAGCGCGAATCGGGCGAGATGCCGTAGACGGAAATCGTCTCCTGCCCATTTCCATCGCCGCGGTCGTATTGCAGCTGGTAAACGGCATATTTCTCGGTCTGCGCAATCTTGTCTGCACCGTTATCGGTCGTGTTAACCGGGTGAATGTCGTCGTTGTCAGCGCCGATCTTAGAGGCCTTGTCGATCAGGTCGATAGCCTCGTCGCGGTCGCAGCCGAGGGCATCGGCAAGGTCATCGAGGCGCGCATAAAGCGCATCCTTCTTGTCCTGGACGTTTGCAAGCGCATCCAGCGCCGCAGTCAGGCTCTCGGCAGACGGAGATGCGGTCGCGTCATCGGCTGCCGCCTGCGCCGCATCGGCCGCGTCGTCAAGCTCGTCATCGGCATCCTGAGCGGCGGAAAGCAGCGCGCCGTCAACCGACTGCAAGCGCTCGAGTGCCGACCACTGCTCGCGCTCCTCGGCAGTACCCTCGAGCTCCAGCGGCGCCTTGAGCGTGTACTGGTGCTCGGCGACCAGGCTTGTCTCGAGGTTGTCCGCATAGTGCGTCATCGTGGGCAGAATCGCCAGGCCAAAGAGCAGTAGCAGCGAGGCAAACGCGATGCCCACGAAGAGCGTGGCGAAGTTGCCCAGATTGCGCAGGAAGATACGCAGGCGGAAGCGGGAAACAAAACCCATGCGCTCCGGCAGCTGCAGGCCGCGCTTGGTGCCCGATTTGCCACTCGCCTCGTGACGAAGGAACTGCAACGGCGTCTTGCCCATCTTGTGAAGCAGACCCACCAGCGTGATGAGGATGAGCGCGGCGGCGGGAACCACGGCGCACTTCACAAAGATCTCCCAGCTCCAGTACACCTGGAAGGGCGGCAGGCTGTACGAACCGTAATAGAGGCTGCGCATGGGCTCGGTAAAGAACACAACGCCGAGCGCAGTGCCCAAAAGCGCCGCGACCACGCCCACGATGGCGGGAAGCGCAAGGTAGTGCAGCACGATCTCGCGTCGACGATAGCCGCTGGCGAGCAGCGTGCCGATGATGGCGCTCTCCTCCTCGATGGTGGCGTCGGTAAGGACCACAAAGACAAACGCCATGATCACGATGATGATGTCGAGCAGCGTCATCCACATCATGGAGTCGCCGTCCACGTCGTCGCGCGCATAGCCAATGCCCTGATTGGAATCGGCGTCGATCAGATCGTCCACGCGCGCATCGGCATCGGTCAGTGCCTCGACCATATCCTGCTCCGCATCGATGCGATCCGCGGTGGGGAGGTCGCGATCGGCAAAGGTGAAGGAGTAGGTGTAGGCAGGCGCACCGCCGGCGTCCTCGAGCGCGGCAAAGCCAGCGTCGGTGACCTCGGCCACGCCATAGGTGATGGTGTTCACCGTAAAGTCGGAGTTGTTGAGGAACAGCGCCTGGCTATCGGGCTGAGTCATGATGCCGCAGATGGTGTAGATGCGGCCCTCAAGCTCAACCTTATCGCCCACGGACAGGTTGTTATTGGTGGCAAAAACGCGGTCGATGGCCACCTCGTCTTCCGTCTTGGGCCGCCTGCCCTCACAGTAGGACGCAATGTCCACCTTGGTGCGGTGCGCATAGGTGCGCAGCGTGCGCTTGGTGCCGTCGTCGCCGGCGGTCTTTTTGATGATGGCGTCGATGGAGAAATTCTTGTAGAGCGTAACGCCGCCGACGTCGCCGGCTGCATCCTCGGCCGCCTTGAGCTGGTCTTTGGTGGCCTCGAAGGAGGTGGTCACGCGGCCGTCCTCAATCGCGTACGCATCGCGCATGTCATCGATAAGGCAGCCGATGGAATGCGCTGCGAGCAAAAAGCCCGAGGTGAGAGCGATGCTTCCGCACATAAGCAAAAAGATGCCCAGGTACTTGCCGATATTGCGGCGCAGCTCGCGCGGGAGACGTTTTGCGAGAGGTGTCATGGCGTCGCCTACCAATCGAGCTCGGCGGCCGCAACGGGCGACTCGTTGAGCTCATCCTCGACGATGTGCCCGTCGCGCAGGCGCAGCACGCGATTGGCCATGCGCGCGATGGCGGCATTGTGGGTGACAATGATGATGGTGCAGCCGTAGGTGCGGTTGACATCCTCCATGAGCTGCAAGATTTCCTTGGACGTCTTATAGTCAAGCGCGCCCGTGGGCTCGTCGCACAGCAGCAGGCCCGGGTTTTTGACGAGCGCACGGCCGATGGCGCAGCGCTGCTGTTGGCCGCCCGAGACCTGGCGCGGGAACTTGTTGCGGTGCTCGTAGAGACCCAGCGAACGCAGCAGGTCATCAATGTTGAGCGGCTTTTTGGACAGGTGTGCCGTGACCTCGATGTTTTCCTTGATGGTGAGGTCGGGCACCAGGTTGTAGAACTGAAACACAAAGCCCAGCTCGCGGCGGCGATACTCGCCCAGGTCGGTAGGCTTGAGCACCGTGAGGTCGCAGCCGTCCACCATGATGGAGCCGCCGTCGGCATCCTCCAGGCCGCCGATCAGGTTGAGAAAGGTCGACTTGCCCGAGCCCGAGGGTCCCAGCATGACGCAGATCTCGCCGCGATTGATGGACGTGTCGATGCCATCGAGTACCGTCAGGCGCGCATCACCGTCGCCGTAGTGCTTTTTGAGATCCTTGACCTGGACATAAGCTTCCTGCGTTGCCATGGTATCCCCCATTGTTAGCCTCGTACTACTTTATGAACGTAATAGTAAACCTTGGCGAACTATTTTGGGGCGAGGCCTAGGATTTATTTCAGACTAGGCGCGGGATTTGACGCGTGCGAGAGCCAGGCCTACGGCGGCAATGGCGGCGGCGAAGAGCACGGTGACGCCCAGGTCGCAGGCGATGTCGCCCAACACGGCAGACGTCAGGTCCGAAGCAAGCGCCTTGCCGATCGCGTCGTTCACCCAATACGTCGGCACAAAGTGCGCCACCGTCTGAACGGCCGAGCCCATGAGCGACAGCGGCATCCAAGCGCCGCCCAAAAACGTCATGAGCATGCCGAGCAGGTTGCCCACACCGTTGAGCAGCTCCTCACGCGCACCCAGGCTCGAAAGGGCAAAGCCAACGGCCAGAGGCGTGCACGCCAGGGCAAACGTCGCCGCCAGCGCCAGGCACACACGACCCACGCCGACCTCGGCAACCGCGCCGGCAAAGCCCACGACGCCCATCATGCTCGACACAAACCAGATGCAGACGGTGAGCACTGCGGCAGCCGCGAACACGGCAAGCGAGCGCTGGCGCTCGGAGACCGGGCCGGCGTCCATACGACGCACGCGCTCGGGCTCGTTCATGCCCGAGAACACCAACCCCACCGATACGATGACCGACGAGATAATCGCGTACGCGCCAAAGTTGAAATACGACTCGAGCGTGGCGGCAGCCGTCGAGTCGACCTTGACCTGCTCGATCTCGACCTCGGCACGCTTCGCGGCCGCATGCTCGGCGGCCTTGGCAACGTCGCCGTTGGAGGCGGCGGGCTCAAGTGCGGCCGCAGCGCCCGCGAGCGAGATCCAGCGCGAGGCCTCGGCAGACGAAAGCGCCGCCGCCATGGTGCCGGCACCGTAGGTCACATCGAGCTTGGGCAGGGACTCCCCCACGCGGGCGGCTGCAACGAGGTCGTCCTCAAACCCCTCCGGGATAAAGAACACGCAGTCGGCGCTGCCCTTGGCGCTGTTGCTCTTGGAGAGCGCGTCCGCAAGGTCGTAGGTGTCGTCGCCGACGCCCATGACCAGGTCAAAACGCGAACCTAGGTGCTTGGTGAGCGCACGTGAAAGATCACTGCCGTCGCGGTCGGCCACGATCACGTTGGCATCGTAGGGCTTGTACTCGGTGAGCTGCGACGAGTTCCAGCTCACCGAGGCCGCGATGAATACGCCCATGAGCGAAATGAACACCGTATAGATGAGCAGGTAGAATGGGTGCGCCAGCGCCATGCGAAGCGCGGTCTTAAAGGTGCTCATAGCGGCTCCTTCCAAAGATCAGCGTAGCGGCGGCGACAAACACCAGCGTCATGAGGACCAGCGCGCCGGCGCGAACGACAAAGGGGCCCAAGTCCTCAAAGAAATACAGGCGGTTGAACATGTCGCAGATAAGCTTGACGGGGTTGAGCCAGCACTCAGCCGGGCAGGCGCGGGCGACGTCGTCGGCAAGCGCCATCGCTGGCTCGCCGTAGAGGCCGGCGAACAGGGCGCACGTAGTGGCAAAGCCCGTGAGGATGCCAGACTTGGACGCCTTGCCGCCCTTAACGGGAAGCGTGCCCACAAAGAGTCCCAAGCCCGTGGCGGCAAGCGCGGAAGCGGCGCCGCCCACCAAACACAGCCCCTCGCGCCCGCCAAAGTCGACGCCCACGACCAGACGCACGTAGCCGATCGCGATCGCCATCGAGGCAAAGGAGACCAGCCACGAGCCCACAAAGATACCGGCCAGCGACGCCGTTTTGGAAAGACCACCCGCGCAGCGGCGCGCGCCAAGGCCCGACAGATTGGGTTGCAGATCGACGACGC
>CABUTL010000037.1 GCA_902494375.1 uncultured Collinsella sp. | reverse complement strand
TTGAGCGCGGTGAAGTTGTAGTAGGAGGTATCGACCATGGGGCCGGACTCGACGGTGTAGCCGATACCGCAGAAGATGTCCTCGGCCTCCTCGATGATCTGCTTGATCAGGTGCTGGTGACCAATCTGCGGACGGATGCCCGGCAGCGTGATGTCGACGGCCTCGTGCTCGAGCGCGTGCTTGAGGGCGGCAGCCTTCATCTCGGTGGTGCGCTCGTCGAGCATGCCCTCGATCAGCTGGCGCATCTCGTTGGCGCGTTTGCCCATCATGGGACGATCCTCGGGGGCGAGCTTGCCCATCATGCGCATCAGGCCGGTGATACGGCCCTTGCGACCGAGCAGCTCAACGCGCGCAGCCTCGAGCTTGGCAGCGTCGTCGGCGCCTGCGACGAGCTCCTTGGCCTCTTCCTCGAGTTTGACCAGATCATCAATCAGACTCATGTCTTCCCTTTCGTCTCTCGCGCATCTCGCTTGCCGGGGCGGCTAGCACCCGATAGCTGCGGATGTGCGGCCCGGTTCGGTAACAAAAAACCGCCCTCGGGCATGTACATTGCCCAAGGACGGTTGAATTCCGCGGTACCACCTTGTTTGACCCGGCGGATGTCTGGCCCGCCGTGCCCACTCTGCGCCCCTTGTCGCGAGGCTCACGGCTTCCCTACTGGGGCTTCGCTGCCACCGGCCGCGCGCCCGTTGAGGTCGCTGCTCGGGAGTGAACGCTTGGCCCTTGCCACCGCAGGAAGGCTTGCAGCCCATGACCTTCCCTCTCTTGCCGGCGACGCGGCGGGCAAAACCCTCTCCGTCAACGCATTGGGCTATAGGATAACACATTTCGCGAGCGCATCGCCGCGTTCCGTTTTGTTCGCGCTGGGTACAAGGCAGGTAGCTGTGCAAACTGGCCGCGCACCCGCCTGCGGCGCTCGGCCTGCGAGATTAAGGATGCGGTATGGGAAAGAAACTCGATAAGAAGGCCAAGGCCGCCATGGCAAAGGCTGCCAAGAGCGTCAAGGCCGCTAAAGTCGACAAGGCCGTCAAAAAGTTCCGCAAACTCGAGGGCAAGCTGTGGACTCGTGAGTACCTGCTCAAGATTGCCGAGTTCGATGGAGCGACGATCGCTCCTGTCAACGGCGCTACCGCCCGTGCCGACGCCATGGGCACGCTTGCCGGCGAGCATCACAAGCTGCTGACCAGCGAGAAGTCCGTTGAGCTCGTACGCTCGTTAGCGCGCGAGACGGTTGCAGGCGGACACGTAGACGACCCGCAGCTGCTCGACGAGATCCGCGTGCTCGGCCGCGACCAGCGCGAGGCAAGCGTTATTCCTACCGAGGAGGCCGAGGCCTGGACCAGGCTCACCTGCGAGGCCGACGCCGTGTGGCACAAGGCCAAGACGGCCAACGACTGGGCGAGCTTTGAGCCCTATGTGGACAAGATTGTGGGCCAGCTCAAGCATCAGGCCGAGCTTATGGACCCCAAGCGCGACCCATACGACGTTTGGCTCGACCAGTACGAGCGCGGTCTTTCCGCCAAGAGCTTCGATGCGTTTTGTGACGAGGTCAAGGCGACGGTCGTGCCGCTCGTGCACGCCATCGGCGAGCGCGGCCAGCTGCCCGATGCCGACTTTTTGCACGCCCGCGTGCCCGAGGCCGCCCAGCGCGCCATGAGCTTCGACCTGATGAAGCTCGTCGGCCTGAACCTGGACGACACCACGCTTGCCTTTACCGAGCACCCGTTTAGCGAGGGCTTTGCCGTGGGTGACGCGCGCATCGCGACACACATCTACGAGGACGATTGCATCTCCAACGTCTACAGCATCATCCACGAGGCGGGGCACACTATGTACGAGCTGGGCGTCAATCCCGCCTATGCGCGCACCTGCCTGGAGGGCGGCACCTCCATGGGCATCCACGAGAGCCAGAGCCGCTTCTTTGAGAACACCGTGGGCCGCAGCCGTGCCTTTATGGGACCGCTGCTCGAGGTGCTGCGCCGCCACGCACCCGAGGTCTACGGCGACGTCGACGAGGACACGCTCTACCACGCCGTGAACATCGCGCAGCCTTCGCTGATCCGCACCGAGGCCGACGAGCTCACCTATCCGCTGCACGTTATGGTGCGCTACGAGATCGAGCGCATGCTGTTTGCCGGCGAGGCCACGGCCAAGGACATCCCCGCGCTTTGGAATCGCTTTGTGGATGAGTACCTGGGCATTCCCGTTCCCGACGACACGCACGGCTGTCTACAGGATACGCACTGGAGCGGCGGCTCGTTTGGCTACTTCCCCACGTATGCGCTGGGCAGTGCCTACGATGCCATGTTTGTGCCGGCCATGTGTCGCGACGGTGTCGACCTCAACGGCGCCTGCGCGAGCGGCGACCTGACACCCGTCCGCGCCTGGCTGGGCGAGCACATTTGGCAGTGGGGCCGCGCCAAGGACGCGCCGGAGCTCATCAAGGGCGCGTGCGGCATGGCGTTCGATGCCCGCTACTACTGCAGCTACCTGCAGGACAAGTTCACCACGCTCTACGAGCTGTAAGGCATAACCGACACGCCAACGCAAAGGGGACGCCGCGAAACCAATCCGCAGCGTCCCCTTTTTTCACCCAATAACTAGGTACCCAATGACTAGTTCGTTGACGCTAATGTCTTGGCAACGTCAGCGAAAACGGCCCCAAGCGAGCGAGGTGACGTGAAATGAAAGGGCGCTCACCTTCTGGTCGCGCCCTTGAAATTGAACGTCAGATTGCCGCTTGGGGCCGTTTGCAGCGTCGAGCAGCTACGCGGTTTGGTAAAACCGCGTAACTAAAGAGCCTCGAGCGCGTTGGCGATGCGCTTCATGGCGGCATCGGCGGATGCTTGGTCGGGCGCCTCGGCCAGCACGCGGATAACCGACTCGGTTCCGCTCTTGCGCACGAGCACGCGGCCCTCGCCTGCCAGCGCAGCCTCGGCCTCGGCGATGGCGTTCTGCACGCCCATGTTCTCGAGCGCGGCGTCCTTGTCCGCCACGTGCACGGCCACCTGCGCCTGCGGCAGCAGCTTGCACGGAGCCGTGAGCTGCGAGAGCGTCTCGCGCTCGGCACGAATCACTTCCATCACGCGCAGCGAGGTCATAATGCCGTCGCCCGTGCGCTCGATATCGCCAAAGATCGTATGGCCCGTCTGCTCGCCACCCAGGCTGTAGCCGCCCTCGCGCATCTTGGCATACACGTGACGGTCGCCCACGCCGCTGGTCACGGCGCTCAGACCGGCAAGCTCCAGCGACTTGACCAGGCCAAAGTTGCTGGCAATCGTCGGCACCACGGTACCGCCCGAGAGTCGCCCGTGCTTGTTCAGATACACGCCGCACACGTACAGGATCTGGTCGCCGTCTACCACGCGACCGCGCTCATCCACGGCCAGGCAGCGGTCGGCATCGCCGTCGTAGGCAAAACCCACGTCCAGGCCCTGCTCCACCACATGGCGCTGCAGACGCTCCATATGCGTGGAGCCGCAGTCGACGTTGATGTTAAAACCATCGGGCGCGGCGTTGATCACGCGCACGTCAGCGCCCAGCGAGTCGAACACCGGCTTGGCCACCGAGGAAGCCGAGCCGTTGGCGCAGTCGATACCGATCTTGACGCCCTGCAGCGAAAAGTTCACGCTGGCGATGAGCGAAGCAATGTAGCGGTTGCGGCCCTGCATGTAGTCCACCGTGGCGCCGATGTGGTTGCCCGTGGCCAGCGGCACCTCGCTCTTGCCATCGATGTAGTCCTCGATGAGCTCCAGTACGTCCTCGTCCATCTTAAAGCCGTCGCTGTTGACGAGCTTAATGCCGTTATCGCAAAACGGGTTGTGGCTCGCGCTGATCATGATGCCGCAATCGAAGCAGCCCTCCACGGTCTGATGCGCCACGCCCGGCGTGGGGATCACGTGCAGCATATAGGCGTCCGCACCGCTCGCGACCAGACCGCTCACCAGCGCCGCCTCGAACATATAACTCGAGCGACGCGTGTCCTTGCCCACGATGACGCGCGCCTTAGCACTGCGGTTGGCGCCGTAATACCAGCCCACAAAACGGCCAATCTTATAAGCATGCTCTACCGTCAGCCCAACGTTGGCCTCACCGCGAAAGCCGTCGGTGCCAAAGTACTTCATGCGCTCTCCTTACAAAATAGGGGCGGACAGATTGCCTGTCCGCCCCAAAATGGTACTCGATTATCTGCGCTACCAGAAAAACCCTACGCCGACGCGCTGTCGCGAGCCGCCTGGCATGTAGGGGTCTGACGCAGCGTAAGAGGCTTGTCCCCCGCCTCGGCCGACGTGGTCAGCGTATACGTGATCGTCGTCGTCTCGCCAGCATGCAGGTCAACGGTGCCCGAATAGAAGGGGATTCCATGCCACGTAGCGGCACCAAGACCAAACTGGGTACCCTCAACCGTAAGGTCACTGATGTTGCCACCCGTCGGGGCAAACAACGAGACATTCAGACGCTCGTCGTCACGCGCGGCATCGGGCGCGCTCGCCGCAACGTAGTCGGGCAGCTTGCCAGCCTCCTCCTGCGTCATGATGTTCGTCAGGGTAACGGTGATGTGATAGGAGCACGTGCCGTCGCCGTTCTTCACGCCCTGACCAATCTGAGTGTCGGCGTTCAGATACCAGTCGAGCTTGGAGAAGCTCAGGTTGTTAAAGTAAACGCCGGCAACGGGATCGGCACTCGGATCATCCGGATCGGGCAGCGAAGCGTCAATGCTCGTCTCTTTGATGGCATTCTGCTCATCATCGTTTCTCATCCACGCGATCAGGCGGCCCTCTTCGGCACCGCGCTCAACGGCGCTGACAAGCTTCGTAACATCGACATCGCCGATACCGCCAAGGACCTTGTCGAAGGCAGCGCTGGCGACGGATGCAAAGATGCCGTCCGACTCCTCGACCGGATAGTTCCAGTACACATCGTGCATGAGGACCTTTGCGGCGTTGGTGCCGTCGACAACCGTTCCGTCGGGCAGTGACACGTTACCGACCAGGCCCAGCAGATACTGCAGGAACACCGGGTCGATACCGATGACGCCATCAACGTCCTGTCCATACTGGGACTTCCACAGCGCGGCGACACGCTGCGAGTTGCGGGGCCAATCAGGCGAATAGGTATTGCCCGAGTTGTACAGGTTGCTGTGGTTGCCGAACAGCGCCTCATCCTCTTCGTCGACGCTCTCGACCGCCTCATCCTCGCTGAGTCCAATGCGGGGAACAAACTCGCCAATCGACATCTGACCGTCGGTGACCGAAATCAGGCCCTGCGAACCGCCAAAGCCGCCGCAGGCACGAATCTCGACGTTGTTCATGGCGTACATAAGGTAGTTGCGCGTCTGGCCGTTGGCGCCGAGCATCTGGGGAAGGACGGGGGCGACCTTCTCCGCCGCGTCAACCGCGCCGTTGAGGGTGGCAAAGCCGTCCTTGGCCTTATCGACCAGCTCGGTCACCTGGGAAATATGAGTATCGCCAATGCCCTGGACCTTCTCGTTGGCGCTCTTGAACACCTTCGAGCTGCTGGAAAGCGAATCGGCGACCGCCTGCAGCGCGGACACGTTAATCATGCCGTCCTGGAACAGCTTGCCGGGCGTAGCCTGCGAAAGGTTATCGGCCATGGGAACCAGCGCATTGCTCGAGACATCGGACAGGGCGTCAATCATGGTGCGGGCCGCATTGATATCGCTGCCATACACCGGGATAAACGAAGCCGCCGTCCACAGCGGGCTCGAGGTCTCCGCCTTCATGCTGTTACAGAGCTCATCGATCTTCTTCGCGTCGTCAGGCAGCGTCGAAAAATCGCCCGACGTGACCTTGTCCTTAAGGCCACCGACGATCTCGACAGCCTCCTTCGCTTCGCTCTTTACGGTCTTTGCCGAGTTAAGCAGCATAAAGCCGCTTGCGCCAAGCGCAACGAGAAGCACCGCGACTACAGCGGCAATAATGGCGCCGGTGTGACGCTTTTTGCGCTCGCCCTTGCGATGGCGATGACGGACCAGACCGTCAGAGGTCGAACTCGACGAAGCATCGCTACCGTAGTTCAAGCCAAAATCGTAATAATCTTCCTTGGAACCCGAGCCCGCAAACTCGGCACCGCTATCATCCAGGCGGGCGAACGTGCCTGTCTCGGAGGCGCCGGTGTAAATCGTGCCGAGGTTACCCGTAAGCCCCGCGCCACCGGCAGAGGGAGTATTGTTGTCGGCCTTGCCGGCATTAACGTTGCCGGCGCCATTCGCGGCGTTGGCAGCACCTGCGTTGTTCGCAGGTACCGAAGGAGCCCCGCTCGGCTGCGACGCAGAGGTTGCACCGCCCGCAAAGACATTTCCTCTTGCACGGCCGGTCTTTTTTGCCTTTTGAGACTGCTCGTACAGAGCGGTAAACATCGCCGTCTCGCCCGGGGACACGCGCTTACCGGAACCGCCCTGTCCAGCGCCGCCCGGCGTGCCGGCCTTACCAGCCCCGTTCGGACGCGGCGGAACTGCAGGGCGGCCGCTATCGCTGCCCTTAAAGTGATTACCAGCCATAAAGAAATCCTCGCAATTGAGTCGCAATGAAAAAGTCCATAACGTTACTAGTTTATGGCATTTTGAGCATCGACAGCTAAACTCCAGACACGGACATCAATTGGCGAAAATGCGGCACAACACCTTTTCCGTCTTGGCAGCGGCGCTAGCTACACCGTGAGGAACATCATCACGATGATCATGACAAAGCCGATAAGGTCGGTCGGCAAAAACACCGTCCCCAGCATAACGGCGCTGGTGATGGTCGCCGAAACCGGCTCCACAGTTCCGATGAGGCTCGCGCGCACCGAGCCGATGTCCTTAACGCCCTGCATATAAAGCATGTAAGCAAAAAACGAGCCGATAACCACGAACACCGCGAGCGCCTCGATGCCGGCAGCGTCGAGCGCCGGCATATGCGCCCAGGGCTGCACGAAGACGCACGAGACCACGCCCGCCGTGAGCATTGCCGAGCCCGTGACGATGGGGCTGCCGTATTCGGGCAGGATCTTGGCGGGAATCACCGCCATACACGCGGCGCTGACCGCACACATAAGACCTGCTGCCAGGCCAAGCGGCGAGATATTCAGGCTGGTGGGGTCGCCGCCGGTGGCGATTAAAAAGGTTCCACCCAGAGCTAGGCCAATGCCGATGACTTCGCGAGTACGCGGCATACGGCGATCGGTCACGCAGGCGTAGCCCATGATGATAACGAGCTGCAGGCACTGGAGCACCGTCGCGGTTCCGGCGTTCGTCAGGCGCACGGCCGAAAGATAGCAAAACTGGTTGAACAGCAGGCCAAAAGCGGTAAAGAGCAGCAGCTGCTTGCGATCAGCGGGCGTCGTCCAAAGCTTGACCAGGCGTGCGCGGTCGCGCGTGACAACCACAGCCATAAAGAGCAGGCCGGCGAGAATCTGACGCACGCTCATAAGCCACAGCGTATCGACATGGTAGGTATCGAACAAAAAACTCGCGCTGGTGCCCGAGAAGCCCCAAAACGAACCGCCCACCAGCGTAGCCAAGACGCCCGTGATCATCTTGCGCGTCGAAGCGCTGTTCAGGCGGTCGCGCCATGCGCGACGGGTGTTGCGGCTGAGCTCGTCGGTGCCCTCGGGCACATCAATGTTCGATATATCGGTCATCGGCACCGAAGCCCCTGCGCCTTCGACCTGCTCGACACACTCTTTGCTCATTCCACTCCCCCGAAACAGCCTGGAAACAATTCGGCTTACCTTACCACGGCGAAGTCACCAGCTGGAGGCTTGTCCGTTTATCGGTAGGACAATTCCGCAGGCGTCTTTCCATAGCTCGATACCGCAATGGCCTTGCATTATGCGACAGCCAAATCGCGGCAGCAGGCTCTTTTGAAATGGATGCGACAAAGCCCCCGAATTCCACAATGTAAGCGATTTTTAAAAATGTTCTTGCCACCGAGTTCAGGCTCCGTTATATTATCCCTTGCGCGCTTGCGCACCCTTGATCGGGCGTTTAGCTCAGGGGGAGAGCACTTCCCTGACACGGAAGAGGTCAGAAGTTCAAATCTTCTAACGCCCACCAAATGTTCGCAGCTCAGAGGCTATGTCCTCTGGGCTGTTTTGTTTTATGTCGCCAAATCAGCTGGCAGCTCCAACCGCCCAACTAGCCAAAAGCCGACCATCTACTTGCCGATCTATTCATCGGCATAACCAATCAGTCCGCACCGCAACTTCTCAGCAAAACGCCGCGATGTCTGCGCCCTGCGGTATCCTTGAGCCACTTGCACCTGCAGCACCAAGGAGCCGCCATGCGCACCGAGCTCGATGTCCCCTTTTCGCACAAAGAAGAAGCCAAGGCGCTGGGCGCCAAATGGGACCGGACCAAGAAGATCTGGTATGTACCCAGCGGCGTCAACCCCGAGCCCTTTGCCGAGTGGCTGCCCGGTGTTGACCGATCCGACCCCTCAGCGCCGTATATATATCTAGTACTGGGCAAGCGCGAGTGCTGGAAGTGTCACAAAGAGACCTCGGTCGCAGCCTTCGGCATTCCCTATCGAACCGATAACGACGAGAGCATCGCCATCGCGCACGCGCCCAACGAAGCCGGGTACATTGCCATCGACACGGCCAACGCCAACGCACTCGCCATCGTGCCCGCTCTTGGCTGCGTACCGGGCGAGATCCGCGACTACCTTCATAAGCGCTGCGGCTACAAGCCCGTAGGCGCGCGAGCCTCCAAAGCCCCGTCGCTCGGCAACACGTGCACCAGTTGCGACGCGCTGCAAGGCAGCCGCTATCTGTTCGAGGAGCCCTCGTCCCCGTTTGCCCTCACTGCCATCAACAAGCTGCCGGCACTGG
>CABUTL010000036.1 GCA_902494375.1 uncultured Collinsella sp. | reverse complement strand
GGGCAAGGACGCCGGCAGGCGGCCGAAGCCGGCGCGGATTTGCGAAGCAAATACGCGGATTCTCCGCGCAAAGTCCCAACCCAATATCGATGCGATGTCGATTAAGCTCCGGCTGCCCATGCCCCGCTTCAACGCAAGCCCCAAACCGCGGAGAATCGAACTCTATGCAGGGCGCGGGCGTTAGGAAAACGCGTAAGCGTTTTTAGCCCGCGGGCGAGGACGCCGGCGGGCGGCCGAAGCCGGCGCGGATTTGCGAAGCAAATACGCGGATTCTCCGCGCAAAGCTTCAACCCTATGCAGATGCGATGCCGATCGGACTGCAGCCTGCCATGCCCCGCATCAACGTCGCCCAAGGCGGAAAATCCATCCCAGAATTCCGGTTCAGACTGGGATGCGGTTTCCGGATGACGTTTCAAGCGGAAACTGCATCCCGGAATCGACGCTCGGAATGGGATTCATTTTCCGGAAGACGCCTCAAGCGGAAACTGCATCCCGGAATCCGCGCTCAGAACGGGTCGCGCTTTCCCAATGACGGTCCAAGCGGAAAGCGCATCCCGGAATCCCGCCTCAAACTGGGACGCGCTTTCCGCTTCACCTGCCGCCTCGAAAAACCTGCGCGCCCTCCATCCCAAAACTGGGTAGAAGAAGGCCAAAACGCAATCGCAGGAGGTCAATATGACTGCAGAAGATAAGGCAAAGAATGCCGGCAAGGTCGCGCTCGTCTTGGAGGGTGGCAGTTTTCGTGGGCAGTTTACCGCCGGCGTGCTCGACGTTCTCATGGAGGCCGGTGTCGAAATTCCGGCGGTATATGGCGTATCGGCCGGTGCGCTCAACGGCGTCAACTACAAGTCACACCAGATCGGTCGCGTCAATCGCATCAACCTGACCTTCTGCAATGACAACCGCTACATGGGTGCCGCATCCTTCGCATCCACGGGCTCCATCGTGGGTTACGACTTTATCTTCAACGATATCCAGGACCGCCTGGATCCCTTTGACAACGAGGCGTTCGACGCGAGCCCCATCGAGATGTACGCCGTCGCGACGGACATGCTCTTTGGAACTGCCGCATACCTGCCGGTCAAAAGCGCCGTGCTCGACCTCGACGCCGTGCGTGCCTCGACCTCGTTGCCGCTGGTGACGCCGCCGGTCGAGATTGACGGGCACAAATACGTCGACGGCGGCGTAGCCGATTCGGTTCCTATCGAGCATGTGCTGGAGGAGGCCGGCTTCGAGCGCGCGGTTGTCATCGTCACCCAGGACCGCTCGTATGAGAAAAAGCCCTACGAGTTTTTGCCGGCGGCGCGTGCGCGCTATGCCGACTATCCCTATCTGCTCGAGGCTATCGAGACGCGCCACGACCGCTATAACCTCCAGCGCATGCACCTGTGGAAGTATGAGCGCGAGGGCCGCGCGCTGGTCGTCGCTCCGCAAAAGCCGGTCGAGGTCGGCCACGTTGAGCACGATCCGGCAAAGCTTCTCGACCTGTATATCCAGGGTCGCCAGGAGGCAAAGCGTTTGCTGGGAGATATCGAGACATTTGTCGAGCGCTAGCGCTGCAACGTCACGGCTCGTGGATGACATGTGCAGAAACTCTGGTCGGAGCCAAAATACCTGTTGACTCGTACGGCGAGCGGGGTAATATGGACGGGTTACTTGCAGAGCCCCGTGAATCTCTGTAACAACACGTACTGTACATGGAGGAGTCTAAGTGATTTCGAAATCGACTCACTACGCCAAGCAGGGCGAGGTCCAGCGCAACTGGGTTCTCGTCGACGCCGATGGTGCTGTCCTGGGCCGTCTTGCCACCCAGATCGCAATGATCCTGCGCGGTAAGAACAAGCCCCAGTTCACGCCCAACAGCGACTGCGGCGACTTCGTTGTCGTCATCAACGCCGATAAGGTCCAGCTTACCGGCAACAAGGCCGACACGAAGACCTATTATCGCCACAGCGGCTACAACGGCGGCCTCAAGGCTGAGAGCTTCCGCCAGGCTATGGAGAAGCACCCGGAGAAGGTCATCGAGCGCGCCGTTCGCGGTATGCTGCCCAAGACCACCCTCGGCCGTGCCCAGATGACCAAGCTTAAGGTCTACGCTGGTGCCGAGCATCCGCATGCTGCCCAGAACCCCACGAAGATTGAGCTGGAGGCTTAAAGATGGCTGAGAACACCGTTGTCTACCAGGGTACCGGCCGTCGTAAGAACGCCGTCGCCCGCGTCCGTCTCGTCCCCGGCACCGGCAAGGTGACCATCAACAAGCGTGACGCCGAGCAGTATTTCGGCCGTCATCAGCTCGTTGAGAACGCCCTTGCTCCCTTCAAGGTGACCGACACCGCCGGTCAGTTCGACGTTATCGCTCTGTGCGATGGCGGCGGCATCTCCGGTCAGTCCGGCGCTCTGCGCCTGGGCATCGCCCGCGCTCTTCTGAACGCTGGCGACTACCGTGCTGACCTCAAGAAGGCCGGTTTCCTTACGCGCGATGCTCGCGTGGTCGAGCGCAAGAAGTACGGCCTCAAGAAGGCCCGCCGCGCTCCCCAGTTCTCCAAGCGCTAAGGTTTTATCTCCTTACGAGATACAATGTACAAGCGGGGCCTGCCGATTCCTCGGCGGGTCCCGCTTTTCTTTTTCGACTAGGGTGGGCGGTTGTATATCGCCTGCTAGGGAAGGAGCGATCCTATGCCCCAGAACATCTTCGGTACCGATGGCGTCCGTGGCGTCGCCAACGCCGACCTCTCGTGCGACCTCGCGTTTCGCCTGGGCCGCGCGGCGACCAAGTTCCTTGGCCCAGACATCTGCATCGGCCGCGATACGCGTCTTTCGGGCACCATGCTCGAGAGCGCTCTGACTGCCGGCATCATGGCCGAGGGCGGCCGTCCGCACTGCTGCGGCGTCATCCCCACGCCTGCCGTGGCGCTGCTCACCGTCCAGAACGAGCTCGATGGCGGCATCGTCATCTCTGCTTCGCATAATCCGCCGGAGTTCAACGGCATCAAGTTCTTTAGCCGCAAGGGCATGAAGCTTCCCGATGCGGTCGAGGAAGAGATCAGCGCCTGGGTCATGTCCGAGGAAGCCATGGCTGCCGACACGCTGCCGACCGGTGCCGGCGTGGGTCACATCATCAAGATGAAAGACGCCCGCAAGGCATATGTCGACCACGCCATCGATACGCTTGATGGCCTGAGGCTCGATGGCCTAGTCGTTGCCGTCGACTGCGGCCATGGCGCTTCTTGCCAGACCACGCCTGCCGCGCTGCAGCGCCTGGGCGCCACGGTCCATGCCATCAACACCGATTACTGTGGCACCGACATTAACGTTGAGTGCGGCTCCACTCACCTTGAGCCCCTGCGCGAGCTCGTGCTGCGCACCCATGCTGACATCGGTCTGGCCCACGACGGCGACGCCGACCGCGTGCTGTTCGTGGACAGCGAGGGCAACGAGATCGATGGTGACTACATCCTGGCCATCTGCGGCTCCGACCTGGCTGCCCGCGGCAAGCTCGCCAACTCCGAGATCGTCTCGACCGTTATGTGCAACCTGGGCTTCTCCATTGCCATGAAGGAGCAGGGCTTCGAAATGGTTCAGACTGCCGTGGGCGACCGCTATGTTCTTGAGCGTATGCTCGCGGACGGCGCCGTCATCGGCGGCGAACAGTCCGGCCACATCATCTTCCTGGAGCACAACACCACCGGTGACGGCCTGGTGACGGCTCTGCAGCTGCTGGCCGTGCTCAAGCGCACCGGTCGTACCCTCACCGATCTTGCCGGCATCATGAAGAAGTACCCGCAGGTACTCGTCAACGTGCATTCCGACAACAAGGCTGGTCTGGACGATTGCCAGCCCATCTGGGATGCCGTCGCTGCTGCCGAGAAGGAGCTTGACGGCCGCGGCCGCATTCTGGTGCGCCCGAGCGGTACCGAGCCGCTGGTCCGCGTTATGGCCGAGGCCGAGACGCACGAGCTGACCCAGCGCGTTGTCGACGACATCGTCGAGGTTGTCAAGCGCGAACTTCCCTAATGGTCAAAAACGAGTGCCAAGTGGTAAACTGTTAAGGCTATTTTGGTCGATTGGTATGTCCGAGGGGGAGCATGTTCACTAAAGTCCTAAGGTCTTTTGGTATGCGTGGTCGAGTCCTTACGCTGGATGCTCCCATCTCGGGCGACGTCATTCCGCTTTCCGAGGTAAACGACCAGACATTTGCCACCGGCCTTTTGGGCCAGGGCGTGGCGATTCAGCCTACCGGCACGCGTGTGATTGCACCGGCTGATGCCAAGGTCGAGGCCATTTTTCCCACGGGACACGCTGTTGCGCTTAACACGGTCGATGGCTTGGACGTGCTCATCCACGTTGGTTTGGACACTGTTCAGCTTGAGGGCAAGCACTTTACCGTACATGCGCAAGTGGGTGACATCGTCCATAAGGGCGATGTGCTCATTGAGTTCGATCGCGAGGCAATTGCTGCCGAGGGCTACGATGTGACGGTTCCCATCTTGGTGTGCAACTCTGTTGAGTTCTCGAGCATCAAGGGCTCCGTTGGCGTGCATGTCGAAGAGATGGACCAGCTCATCGTTGCTCGCGAGCGCTAGCAAGTGCACGTGGCCATTAGCCTACAATTCAAACACGTTTACGGAGGGCGCCCTTGAAAGAGGACGCCCTCCGTGGCAAGATGGGATTTGTCCGAAGCTAAAAGGCTTCGGGTCACCGTGGACGGGCAGGGGCCTCGACGCGGCTAGACACGAGACACATACATTACGCGACCTCGCCCTGGTGGCCGCACACGTTGGTTGCGGCCGACGCGGGCCGCGGGCAAGTGCTTGTAAGGGGAGCCTTGCCTCTCTTGTACGAGAAAGGACGCGTAATGAAGATCATTAAAGCTAAAGACTACGAGGATATGAGCCGCAAGGCAGCCAATATCATCTCGGCGCAGGTTATTCTCAAGCCCGACTGTGTGCTGGGCCTTGCCACCGGCTCCACCCCGATCGGTGCCTACAAGCAGCTCGCTGCTTGGTACGAGAAGGGCGACGTCGACTTTGCCGAGGTCAGCACCTACAACCTGGACGAGTATCGCGGCCTTTCGCACGACGATCCCCAGAGCTATCACTATTTCATGCGTGAGAACTTCTTCGATCACATCAACATCGACCTGAACAACACGCATGTGCCCGACGGTTCCAACCCCGACGCCGCCGCTGCCTGCTCCGAGTACGACAAGATCGTCGCCGCCGCCGGTTACCCGGATCTGCAGCTGCTCGGCATTGGCAACAACGGCCACATCGGCTTCAACGAGCCCGATGACCACTTCTCCAAGGGCACGCACTGTGTCGACCTCACCGAGAGCACCATTCAGGCCAACAGCCGCCTGTTCGACAGCATCGACGACGTTCCCCGTCAGGCCTACACCATGGGCACCCAGACCATCATGTATGCCCGCATGATCCTGGTCGTCGCCAACGGCGAGGCCAAGGCTCAGGCCGTGCATGACATGTGCTATGGCCCGGTTACGCCCGCGTGCCCGGCTTCGATCCTGCAGCTGCACACCAACTGCGTTGTCGTTGCCGACGAGGCCGCCCTTTCGCTCTGCGAGTAGCGCGAATCCTGCACCTCGACATAGCCTTGCCTAAGGCCTCCGCTTTGCGGGGGCCTTTTTGCTATCCCTTTCCGCCCGCTTGACCAAAATCTTGCCGCAAGCTTGGCGAATGCCGGATGTCAAACAGCTTGATTCATTCCATACCAGATTCTATGCAAAAATGCCACTAAAAGGTCGTAGACGGTAGCGGGTGCTAGGCGAGTTGAATGACATGGCTGAACCTTGTTCATTTGCGTTACACTGCCGCTTAGATGGGACAAGCTGACAAGCTCATTTACCTGCTTAAAGACCGATTAGTCGGGGGATTAATAAGAATCGGCCCTCGCTGTACAAAAACTTGCCGCTTGCGTACCAAAAGACAACCTAAAACACAAGGTCGCTCTATTCATAGCGCGGCTTGTATGGTCTTGCGGCTACAGTGTCCATACGGTCGAGTTGAGGAGCGGGCATGGTAAACGATTTGGGCAGTATAGACGACCTCGAGCTGATGCCGCTGGGCGGAGGCTATATGGTGCGACGCGAACGCTTGATGAATGAGCTTCTCGCCAAGGGCCGAAAGGCCGGCATCGTGGTTCTTTATGCGCCCGATGGGTTTGGGAAGACCTCGGTGCTGCTGCAGTACACCCATGAGGTTAAATGCGACCCGACGCGAGGCCCCGTGCGGATTATCGAGGCCGATCGCGCCACTGGGCGCGAGGTGTTTATGCAGCTCGAGGTGGTTACCGAAGAACTCAAAGACAAACCGCACTCCCTTATCGCGATTGATAATGTGCCAAACCTCGATCAGCACGATACCGAAGACCTCATCGACAGGATTCGCGGCCTGCGCGCTATGGGGGTAGGGGTCTTTATCTCCTGCCGTCCTTCAAATCGTCAGCTGATTCATGGGCTGGGCGATTCGGTTAAGATCAATGCGCAGATGCTCAAGGTGCATGCCTATGAGTATTCGGCGTGGGCATCGGCGTTTTCGATCAGCACATCGCTCGACTTTTATCAGCTCACGCAGGGCGTGCCCGAGCTCGTTTCGGCATTGCAGACGGGTCTGTATGGCCAAGGCGACGTAGCCGGTCTGCTCGAAAACGAGATTGTCAACGTATATGGCGCGGCACTTGTCGATCTGGCTTCGCTCGACAATAATGCGCTGTTTTGCGTGGCATGTCTCATGATTTTGATGGGCGAGGGCAATATCGCAGAACTCGAGGCTTGTGGGGTGAGGCTGTCGATGGTCGACCAGTCCTACTTTGTACGCGACTATCCGATCTTTGGCTTGGATCCCGCCGAGCGGAGTTTTACGTGTCTGGGCACGGAGGATAACGGACGCTTGCGTTTGCGTAAGTTGGTGGCCGAGGTTCGCCCCGAACTTGTTCCGAGGGCGGCCCGGATTTTGCTTAAGGCGGGCCGATGCGATGCGGCGATGGGCCTGGCGGACGTCTTTTTGGACCGTGATGCGGTCCTTGAACTTGCTGGGCAGTATGGGGTCGATCTGGCTCTGACGGGGCACGGGGCCGATATCTGCCGAGCAGCGCTGGGCACGATCGATGCCGACGATCCGGCTCCAGAGCCAACGCCTGCCGAGGCGCTTGGCGTGTATTTGGCAGCGGTCAGCGTGTCCAATACAAAGCTCGCTCGCTATATGGCATCGGTCATCGAGCGCGGGGGCGAACGGGCGGCCTGCGAAATAGACCCTGTTTCATGGAGAGTGGCCCAGACACTGACGGCTGTTTGCTATGGGGACAACGGGCTTGGGCTTCCTACGAACCTGGCCGTGCCAGAAATCGAGACATCCCATACCGCACTTGATATGTTGTCCGCGCATATCGAGGTCAAGCGCTGCCTGACCGAGCGGGGAGATGACGGCGGCGTTCTACAGCAGCTCAAAACGAGCAAGGCCTACGACTGTGAGCTCGACATCGCGGGGATTGTTATACGGGCCGATAGCATGCTGGTGGAGCTCTTTGACGGGTCGTTTACGGGAACCGACGAGCGCGACGACGAGATGACGGTGGTGCGGGAGGCGCTCGACGTGCGTGGGCTTAAGGCGATGGCTATCTGGGTGCGCATGGTGTTGGCGGCACGGCGGCTCCTTTCCGGCCTGCCGGTAACCGACGACGCGGCGTTCAACGAGCTCGATCGTTTTGCCGTGCGCATGCGCGACAACCAGATTCAGCTGTTTGGCCTGTTGCTAGAAGGCTGGCAGTCGCTGGCAGAGGGACGGCCGGTTAATGCAAAGTTCCGTGCGGTCCAAGTGCTCAAACTTGCCGAGGAGTCGATTGCGTACATGCGCGATAACGCATTGCTGCTGGAGCGCGCGGCGTATCTGCGTAACACCTCGATGGTTTCGGTACGCGAGGAAGCGGAGTTGCTCGATATAAGCCAGACGCAGGTTGGTGGTGCAGAAGCCTGGATGGTGGCGCTGCATTTGGCTTGCGCGGGGCGAGATAGCGATCTTGCGGCCTGGATGTCCATGAATCGCGCGGGGATTCTGGAACCATCGTATCGGCTCTTTGCGCGCCTTGCCATGCATTGTCTGGGCGAGCCGGCGACCAGGATTCGCAAGAAGCTTCCCGTGCGCGAGCTGTCGCGGTACTCGCTGCGCGACGATTTGGAAGGGGAGGGCGAGCGCCTGTTCCAGGCTGGCGAGGTTGAAGCCGTTGATACCATCGACCATATCGAGATTCGCATGTTTGGTGCGTTCCGCGCCGAGCGCGACGGGTTTCCCATCACGGACAAAATGTGGCGCCGCAAGAAGGCGGCGACGCTTGCCGAGCGGCTTGCACTGGGCATGGATGCACTCGTCGATCGTGAGACGCTGGCAATGGAGTTGTGGCCCCATGCCGAGTTCAATAGCGCCCGCAACAACCTGTACTCGACGATATCGCGCTTGCGGTCGGCTTTGGGACCGACGCCGGATGGCAAGTCGTGTGTGCTCATCCAAAATGAATGCATCGGACTCAACGGCGACTACGTCAAGACCGATGTACGGCTGTTTGACCAGATAAGCCGCGAGGTTTTGGGAAATCGCACGGGTGCGCGCGGGCCCCATTTAGTTGAGCTGTGCCTTAAGATTGAGCAGCTTTATGCCGGACCGCTGTATGTTCCCAATGGCTGTAATCCAACCTACTTTTTGCGCATGCGGCGCATTATGCAGTCAAAGTACATCGATTGCATGATTAAGGGGGCAAATGCCGCTCTAGAAGAAAACGACCTGCAGTCGGCGATTTGGCTGGCGGAGTCGGGGCTTCGGCAGGAAACGGCGCGTGAGGATATGGTGCGCTGCGCCATGCGCGTCT
>CABUTL010000035.1 GCA_902494375.1 uncultured Collinsella sp. | reverse complement strand
CAAGACCCACCGGGCAACCTACTCAACTAAATCCCTTTCAGCCCAGGCCCCTGTGTACCGCGCGTCTAAGATCTTCAAATTCTGGCAGCCTGACAATCGATTCTTGTAGCAGAGGCCCCTTGGCCTTTAGTTTGATACAAGTTCCGCACGAGCCGGAAAGCACTTAATGTGCTTTCCGTGCGAGCAGGACTGTTCGCAGTAGCAAACTAAAGGCCAAGGGGCCCAGTCAACCCATCAGCAGCGATTACTCAGCAGCTAGTTGAATTTGAAGATCTTTGAGGCAAGACGGTATAGGCCGAGTGTGGTTTTGTCACCAGCCCGACCGCGCAGGTTGGTGAAGAAGCCGACCACACCGTAGCGTGCACGACGATACATACGCTCGTCATAGGCTTTCAGATCACTCCACAACGTCTTCAGGCGCTCATCGGCACAATCCTCGTCGGAAAGCTTAGTAAGCACCGAGCAGATTGCCATCATCATGGTGAAATAGCCCATCATGTACGAGCGCAGACGCGACGACTCGACATCGCTGTACAGGTGGAACGACTCCATCATGATGCGCGTCACGCGAAACTGTTGGTCCAGACGCTTGACCATCGTGGCCTCGTTGACGCTTTGGCCCTCACGGCCGATAAAGTAGCGGTAGAGGTCGATGTCGGCGTAGTACATGGTCTTGCAGCGCGGTAGCGGCACGTAGGCGTAGATGTTGTCTACGTAGAACGTGTGCGGCGGCATGGGCAGATTGGACGCGCGCAGCACATCCGTGCGATAGCACAGGCTGTGCATAAGCAGATTCTGGTCCAGACGGAAATGACCAATCTGGTCCCAGGTAAAAATCTTTTTTCGCGGCAGGGCAAACTTGTAGCCAATAGCGGTATGCGTGCCCTCGTAAACC
This sequence comes from uncultured Collinsella sp., assembly GCA_902494375.1. GTDB lineage: Bacteria > Actinomycetota > Coriobacteriia > Coriobacteriales > Coriobacteriaceae > Collinsella. Next base: position 7,994 of record CABUTL010000035.1, on the reverse strand, counting down.
TTCTCGTACACATAGTTCGAGATAAAGAGGTCGACGCGCTGGTCGCGCTCCTCAAAACCGCGCAGGATCGAAAGCGTAGTCGATAGGGCTGCGCCATCGAGCCAGTCGTCCGAGTCGACGACCTTGTAGTAGGTACCCTGCGCCTCGCGCAAGCCCGAGAGGACGGCAATGCCGTGGCCGCCGTTCTCCTGATGCACCGCGCGGATGATGCCGGGATAACGTGTCTCCCACTCGTCGGCCTTGGCTGCCGTCTCGTCCTTGGAACCGTCATCGACGATGATGATCTCGATATCGGTGGCGTAATTGCTCCCCTCCAGAATGGAGGTGATGCAATGGTCCATGTCCTTGGCAGCGTTATACGAGGGAATACCAAATGATATGACTTTATGCATGGCAGGCGATAATCTCATCCGAAAGATCGAGGGCAGAGTTGGTCACGGCATCCATATCGTAGTAACGATACTCGGCCAGGCGACCCACCGGGTGGAAGTTCGTCAGGTTCTGGACACGCTCAAGATAGCGCTCATAGAGCTCACGGTTCTCGGGCTCCAGAATGGCGTAATAGGGCGTCTCGCCCGAGCCGGGCGTATAGGCCTTGGAATACTCCTTCATGATGGTGGTCTTGCCGGGCAGGACCTGGCCAGTCATGTTCTTGAACTCGGTGATACGCGTGTAATCCTCGCTCGTGGTGTAGTTGACGGTGCCCACGGGCTGGAACTGGTCCATATCGAGCGTCTCGAACTTCATGTCGAGCGTACGGTACGGCAGAGCGCCCAGGTCGAGGTTGAACAGCTCGTCGAGCGGACCGGTGTAGACGATCTCGCCGCCATAGACCTTACCGTCGATCTTGACGGTGGTCTCGTCGATCTCGAAGAGGTCGCGGGCGTCCACGTCGCAGAACACATCAATCAGATCGTGGTCGAGCATGTGCTCGAACAGCGCGGTATAGCCGTCCTGCGGCATGCCCTGGAAGGGAGCCTGCGGGAAGTAGCGGTCATCGTCGCCCACAAAGACGGGAACGCGACCGGTGATCGAGGGATCGATCTGGTCGGGCGTCTGGCCCCACTGCTTCATGGTGTAATGCAAAAAGACGTTCTCGTAGACGTAATCGGCGACCTCGGCAAGATCCGGGTCGTTCTTCTTGCGCAGCTCCATGATGGGCACCTTGACGTCCTTGCCAAAGGTCTCCACGAGCTTCTGATACAGCTCCTCGCCGCGCTCGTCGCCAAAGGCGAGCTTGAGGCTCGCGTGGTTAAAAGGCACGGGCATGAGGGTGCCGTTGATGTTGGCAAGCACCTTGTGCTGGTAGTCCGTCCACTTGGTAAAGCGCGACAGGAAATTGTGGACGCGCTCGTTAAAGGTATGGTAGATGTGCGGACCATACTCGTGGACCAGGATTCCCGCCTCGTCAGTGCAGTCGAAGGCATTGCCCGCAATGTGGCTACGGCGCTCCAAAACGGCAACACGATAGCCGATAGTTTCGGCAAGACGGCGGGCGCAAACGGCACCGGCATAACCGGCGCCGACAACAATCATGTCGTACGCACCGGCATTAAAGCCTTCAGGCAGGCCTGAGGTAATCTGCATCGATACTCCTTGTCAAAAGCCACGGGCTCGTTAGCTGGGCTTTTCTCGAACATTCTTCGAGACATATTTATCAGAGCGATTATAGCGCTAATGCGTCCTATAATGAGCTTGCCACACAAGGAAAGCTCAAGCACCGCGGCGTACATTATTGAAAGGTAAACCCGCTAGCAGCGGGTTTATTCGTGTGCAGCCGAGGGCCTGGAGCTTAGCGAAACGCTTGTAAGGAGTAACATGAGCGATTTCCTAAACCGTATGAAGTCTGCCGCCAAGGCCGACCTTAAGACCATCGTCCTGCCCGAGGGCGAGGACCCGCGTACCATCGTCGCCGCCACCAAGATCATCGAGGAGGGCCTGGCAAAGATCGTCATCCTGGGCAACCCCGACGAGATCGACGTTCCCGGCGCTACCGTCATCGACCCGCGCAACGCCGAGAAGCACGAGGAGTACGCGCAGAAGTTTGCTGAGCTCCGCGCCAAGAAGGGCGTTACCATCGAGCAGGCTCGCGCCCAGGTGATGGACGCCACCTACTTTGGCACCATGATGGTCAAGATGGGCGACGCCGACGGCCTGGTCTCCGGCGCCTGCCACTCCACCGCCGACACTCTGCGCCCCGCGCTGCAGATCCTCAAGACCGCCCCGGGCACCAAGCTGGTCTCTGCCTTCTTCGTGATGTGCACCGATACCCCGCAGTTCGGCACCGACGGCACGCTGATCTTCGCTGACTGTGGCCTCAACATCAACCCGTCCTCCGATGAGCTCTCCGAGATCGCCATCGCCTCCGCTCACTCTTGGTCCACCTTCATGGGCAATGTGGAGCCGCACGTGGCCATGCTCTCCTACTCCACCATGGGCTCCGCCGGTGGCGAGGTTGCCAAGAAGGTCCAGGAGGCCGTGAAGTTCTGCAAGGAGAAGGCTCCCGAGCTCGCCATCGACGGCGACCTGCAGCTCGACGCCGCCATCGTCCCCACCGTCGCCCAGCTCAAGGCTCCCGGCTCCTCCGTCGCCGGTAAGGCCAACGTGCTCGTGTTCCCCGACCTCGAGGCTGGCAACATCGGCTACAAGCTGGTCCAGCGCTTCGCTGGCGCTGACGCCTACGGCCCCATCCTGCAGGGCATCGCCAAGCCGGTTAACGACCTGTCGCGCGGCTGCTCTGCCGACGACATCGTGGGTGTCGTGGCCATCACCGCCGTCCAGGCTCAGATGGCTGAGTAGCGAACATATCCCCTCGGGACCCTACAGGGTAAAGCTCTGAAAACGTCCTCGGACATGCATGAAACCCCCGCTGCGCACTTCGTGCGGCGGGGGTTTCATGCGTCCTGCGGAAAGTTTTCAGAGCTTTACCCTGTAGGGTCCCTGCCGTCACATGGCATTCAGGGCATCTGGAGTGGACGGCGGCTTGGCTACGAGCTGGAGCTAAAAATCTGAATGGTCGGGTTCCGTTGCTGGAAGTGCAAGCGTTGCCGGCGATGGTCACTTTGGGACTGGAATTTCCACCTGCTAGCAAAAAGGCCTCCGGAGCTGTTGCTCTGGAGGCCTTTCGTTTACTTGCAAATGCGCGCGTTAGTTGTTCTTGGTCAGACGCTCGACGTCGCGGGCGATCATGTATTCCTCGTCGGTGGGGATGACCATGACCGTGACGGAAGAGCCGGCGGCGCTGATGACCTGCGGGCCGTTGCCCACGGCCTCGCGGTTCTTGTTGTTGTCGATGCGCACGCCCAGCCACTCAAAGCAGTCGCAGAAGGCCTTGCGGATCGACCAGTCGTTCTCGCCGATGCCGGCGGTAAAGGTAATGGTGTCCACGCCCGCCATGGAGGCGATCATGGAGCCGGCCTGCTGCATGGCCTTGTAGGCGAACATATCGAAGGCGAGCAGGCAGCGCTCGTCACCCTCGGAGGCGCGCGTACGGATGTCGCGGGCATCGTTGGAGATGCCCGAGATGGCAAGCAGACCGGACTGCTTGTTCATCATGTCGTCGACTTCCTGGTAACTGTAGCCGCCCTCGCGCTGCAGGTAGCACACGGTGGCCGGGTCGATGGAACCGCAACGGGTGCCCATCATCAGGCCGTCAAGCGGCGTGAGGCCCATCGTGGTATCGCGGCACACACCGTCCTCAATGGCGGCAAGCGAAGCACCGTTGCCCAGATGGCACGAAAGCAGGCGATGGCAGCGCGAGCCCAGGATTTCCTTGGCCATCATCCACTCGTAACGGTGGCTCGTACCGTGCGCGCCGTACTTGCGCACATGGTACTTGTCGCACACGTCCTTGGGCAGGGCGTAGGTGTAGGCGACCTCGGGCATGGTCATGTGGAACGAGGTGTCGAAGACGGCCACGTTGGGCAGCTCCGGATACTTCTCGCGGCAATATTCGATTGCCGCCGCCTCGCCGTAATTGTGCAGCGGAGCGAGCGGGGCCACCTCAAGGATCTTAGCCATGACCTCGTCGTCAACGACTGCGGAATCATCGAAGTGCCAGCCGCCCTGAACGATACGATGCCCAATGCCATCGATCGTAAAGTCGGTCTTCTCGAGCTCCTCGAGCACGCGCGCAATGGCGCTGCGATGATCGGGAAAAGGAATCTCCTCGGTCTGCTTGGCACCACCGTTCTCGGAGTGGCCAAAGATGCCCATGTCCGATCCGATACGCTCACAGTTGCCCTTGGCGAAAACCTCGCGGGTATCGGTATCCAAAAGCTGATATTTAAGGCTCGAGCTGCCGGCGTTGACAACAAGTACGTTCATGAGACTCCTTCGTGATTACAGTACGGTCGGCAAACCTATAAGGCGGCCGTACCCTTAATAAGAAGTTATCAGAATTCAATAAATATCTATTAATCTCTTCGCCCAAAGAGCATAAAAGGGGGCTGAACGGCACAATGCCATCCAGTCCCCTCCCCTTGTATCAATTACTTGCTGTTGACGATGCGCTCGACGTCGGAGGCGATCATGAACTCCTCATCCGTGGGGATGACGAAGATCTTGACCTTGGAATCCTTGGCGGACAGGCACCAAGCGCCGTCGCCACGCAGAGCGTTGCGGGCATGGTCCATCTTGACGCCCATAAAGGCCAGACGATCGGCCACGCCGGCGCGGACAGCCGGAGCGTGCTCGCCGATGCCGGCGGTAAAGACCAGGGTGTCCATGCCGCACATGGAAGTGGCCATCTCGGCAGCCTTGGCGGCAATCTTGTAAACGAACATATCGAAGGCGAGCTGGGCCTCGGGGTCACCAGCAGCGGCGAGCTCCTCGACGTTGCGGCAGTCGTTGGTCTTGCCGCCGGTCACAGCCAAAAGGCCGGACTTCTTGTTCATCATCTCGTCGACCTCGTCGAAGGTGTAGCCACCTTCGCGCTGCAGGTAGCACACGGTAGCAGGGTCGATGGAGCCGCAGCGGGTGCCCATCATGACACCGTCGAGCGGCGTCAAGCCCATGGTGGTGTCCATGCACTTGCCGTCCTCGATGGCGCACAGGGAAGCGCCGGAGCCAATGTGGCACACGACGACCTTGCGGGCCTCGCCGTTGGTCATCTCGGCGACCTTCTTGGAGATGTAGCGATAGCTGGTGCCGTGGGCGCCATACTTACGGATGTGCAGCTTGTCGCAAACATCCTTGGGAAGGGCGTAGGTCTTGGCGACCTCGGGCATGTTGAAGTGGAAAGCGGTGTCGTAGACCGTGACGTTGGGCAGATCGGGATACTGCTCGAGGCAGTACTCGATAACGTTGGCCTCGGGGTTGTTGTGCAGCGGCGCGAGCGGGGCGACCTCGCGAATCTTGGCGAGAACGTCCTCGTCGACGAGGGAGGAGTCGCCAAAGTACCAACCGCCCTGAACGATGCGATGGCCGATGCCCTCGATCTTGACGCCGTTGGCCTCGAGGTCCTTCAGAACGACCTCAATGGCGACCTTATGGTCGGGGAACTCGATGTTCTCGGTCACCTTCTTGGAACCGTTGGCAGCATGGGTGAAGGTACCGCCGGTAAAGCAGACGCGCTCGCAGGAGCCCTTTGCGGACACCTTGTGGGACTTGGTATCGATGACCTGATACTTAAGGGTCGAAGATCCTGCGTTGACGACCAGAACGTTCATGTGTCTCCCTACTAACAGGCGGTGTGGCGCCGCCAGGTTACATACGCTTCAATAATAAACCCAAACGCCCTCGCGCTCGGGTTTATTGCGTTGATATATAAGTTATCGGTGCCTGAGCTTCCGTTTCATTGCACGGAAGAGGCGCCCTCAGATGAGGTTCTCGCCCAGGTTCTTGCCGCCGAGAACGTGCATGTGGAAGTGCATGACGGTCTGGCCGGCGTTGACGCCCTTATTGGAGATGACGCGGAAACCGTCCTCCAGGCCCTTGGCCTTAGCGACCTCCTGGATGGCGTGAGCCATGGCGCCCATGGTCTCGGCCGGTACGTTGTCGGCGATGTCGCTGTAGTGCTTCTTGGGAATCACGAGCGTGTGGACCGGCGCCTGGGGATTGAGGTCGTCGAACGCGATGACCTGGTCGTCCTCATAGACAACGGTCGAGGGGATCTCGTGGTTGGCGATTTTGCAGAAGATGCAATCACACATGGTTGGTTCCTTTCTCACAGACCAAGGTAATTATATTTGGTCAGGATGGTTAGAACGAGAGGTTGTCGTCGGTGTTGGCGGCTTCGCCGTCGGCGAGCACGTCGTTGCCGTCGACGTCCTTAAGAAGCACCGAGACCTTCTGCTCGGCATCGGACAGGCGGGTGCGCAGGCTCTTGAGGAGCTCGACGCCGCGGGTATAGCTCTCGAGCGACTCCTCGAGCTCCATATCGCCCGACTCCAGGCTGCGGATGATGAGCTCCAGCTCCTGCGAGGCCTGCTTGTACGTAAGCTGCTCGACCGGGGTCTTCTCTGCCATATCTGTTTCCTTTCCTAAAGGTTTATCGCTATGAAACGCGGGTTACTCGACCGTATCGACCGTTGCAGCCACGTTGCCGTCTGCCATACGCACGCGGATGGCATCGCCGGGCTTAAAGCTCTTGGCGCTCGTAGCCACACCATCATCGCTGTACGCGATGGAATAGCCGCGGGCAAGTACCTTGAGCGGCGACAGGGCATCGAGCGAAGCCGCTGCACGGCCCAAGTCGGAAGCTGACTTGTTGAGCATTGTGCGCCCCTGATGCTCCAGACGGGAACTCGCAAGCGTGAGCGCATGGCGTTTGCCATCGAGCCCCGAGGTGCTTGCGATCAAGCGCTCGGGCAGACGCTCGAAGTTGGAGCGGAAGGCCCCAACCGAACGCGTTATGGCGCCCGACAGTCGATCGGCAGTCAGCGCAAGCTCAGACTCGCGACGCTCGACCATAAACGTTGGATCGTTGAGGCACGGGCGGCACGCGGCCGCATCGAGCGCGTCAACCAAACGAGCCGTATAGGTGTCCCAGGCACGACGACCGCGCTGGTCGAGCATTTCCAGATCGACCTGATCCGACCCGATCATCGAAGCCATCGCGGCACCCAGACGTTGATGGCGCGTCTCGAGCACGTCGGCCAACTCCGTCATAGCCGGCGCCACCGATTCTGCCGCTGCCGTTGGCGTGGAGGCGCGACGGTCGCTCACCATGTCGCAAATCGAGGTATCGGGCTCATGGCCAATGCCGGTCACCACGGGCACGGGGCAAGCCGCCACCGCACGGGCAAGCTCCTCGTCGTTAAAGGTCATGAGGTCCTCGAAGGAGCCGCCGCCACGGACAAGCAAAATGCAATCGGGCGCCGGCGTAATGGCAGCGGCGCGGCGCAAGCCTTCAATAAGCTCTGCCGGCGCGCCCTCGCCCTGGACCTTTGCGCCCACGCAGACAAGCTCGACGAGCGGGTTGCGACGGCGCAGAGTACGCTTGACGTCGTCGATCACGGCGCCCGAAAGCGAGGTGACGACCGCCACGCGTGAGCAGAACACCGGGATACGGCGCTTGCGCGCTTCGTCCATCAGGCCCTCGCGGCGGAGCTTTTCGGCCAGTTGCGCCACTTGTTGACGCAGCAGGCCCTCCCCCGCCAGCGAGAATGAGCGAGCGACAAAGCTCATGCGACCCGTAGGCTTGTAGAGATTGAAGCTGCCCTTAAAGCTTACCTGCATGCCGTCGCGCAGATCGAAGGTGCGCTTAAGGTAGGCGCCCTTCCAGATGATGCAGTCGACGGCCGCCGAGTCGTCCTTAATCTGGAAGTAGCAGTGGCCGCTTCGGGCATTGGGACCACGAAAACCCGTGACCTCACCCAAAACGCTCAACTGCGGAATGGCATCGAGCGCGCCGGCGGCGATCTCCACCGCTTGGCTCACGCTGAGCTCTTTGCGCTCCTGCTCGTCCGATCCGTCGAACTCGGCGGAAACGGTATTGCCGGTCAGATTCCAGCCTGCCACGCAGCCCCCTTTCGTCATCGTGCACATGGGCT
>CABUTL010000034.1 GCA_902494375.1 uncultured Collinsella sp. | reverse complement strand
GGTGTCTGTCGCTACGCGATGGTTGCGCTGTAGGAGGCGACGTCCTCGTAGGAATCGGTCAGGTAGGCGTCGATGCCGATGGTCGTGTTGACCAGGTCGTCAAGGCTGTCAAGCTCGCCGCTCGAGAACGTGAATTCCTCGGTGGCGCTGGTGCCGGGCATCAGGTTAGCCGAGAACCAGGGTTCCTTCATAGTGCCGTTGACGTTGGTCTTGCCGGAGGGAGCGTAGAAGGTCAGGTCCTTGTCGCTCTTGTTGGTGATGTTGACGACAAAGCCGATGTCGCCCCAGTCGTCCTTGAATTTCTCGGTGATGGTGATGGTGCACAGATCGTCATCGGCGACGGTGACGGCGGGGGAGATTTCGACACTCTGGACGTCGTCGTCTTCGACGGCCTCATCGACCTCTTCTTCCTTCTCGGCCGCCTCGCGATCCTTCTTCACCGTGCCGGACAGATCCTTGTCGGACTTGGTGAAGATAAGCTTGTCGCCTTCCACCTCAAGGACGAGCTTGTCGTCCTTGAGCTTCAGGTCGTGCGACTCATCTTCGGCGGTGATCGTTACGGTGGTGGCGTCCTTGGCTTCCCATTTCAGGTCGGCGACCTCAAGGAACATATCGAGGACGCCTGTGCCGTCCTCGTCGAGGATCAGGACGCAGTTGAGGCCCCACCCCTTGAGCATATCCATGTACTCATCGGTGAGCTCTTCGCCATCCAAGGTTCCACCCGAGTACTGCCAGCTGCCGACGAAGTTGGCCTTGGGGTCTTTGCCGCCGCCGCTGCAGCCCGTCAGGGCAAAGGCGAGCGCCAGGACGCATGTTAGAAATGCGAGTACGGACTTTTTGAACGTTGTCTTCATGGTGTCCTCCTTTATCGAACGAAACCCATAGAAGCAAATGCGGGGGTGGCGGATCCCCCGCCAATTACCAGATAGAGGGGCTAGGGCCGGGGCGTTCCGCAGTTGCTGCAGAACTTGCCGCCGTTTTCGCTGCCGCAGTTGGGGCAGAACCACTTGGCCGGTGCCGGGGCGGGTGCGGGACTACCGCACTCGGAGCAGAACTTGCCGGTGTTGGTGGCGCCGCAGCTGCAGGTCCATGCGCCGGCCGCAGGTGCGGCGGTGGGTGCCGGTGCGGGGGCGGGAGCCGGAGCCGGCTGCGGAGCGGTCTGCTGCTGTGCCTGGCCGGCGGCGAACAGCTGGCTGGCGTTCATGCCGCCCATGCCACCTGCCATGCCCATGCCCATAAAGCCTGCCATCGCGCCGTTGGGGTTGGCGGCTGCCGCGCGCATTGCGTCGCTCTGGGCGCTGGCAATGTTGGCTGCCGCCATGGTGGGATCGCGCATGACCGCGGCCTTCTGCAGGTCCTTGATCATCTGCTCGTCTTCTTGCGAGGCGGCGATGGAGTTGACGCCAAAGCTCACGATCTCGACACCGCGCAGGTCACGCCAGTCGGCCGAGAGGACCTCGTTGAGCGCGCGGGCGAGCTCGGTGGTGTGGCCGGGGATGGCGCTGTAGCGGATGCCCATCTCCGAGATCTTGGCAAAGGCGGGTTGCAGAGCGGTGAGCAGCTCGGACTTAAGCTGGCTGTCGATCTTGTCGCGCGTATAGCTATCGGTCACGTTGCCGCATACGTTGGTGTAGAACAGCAGCGGGTTGGTAATGCGGTACGAATACTCGCCGTTGCAGCGCACGGAGATGTCGACGTCCAGGCCAATGTTGTTATCGACCACGCGGAAGGGCACGGGCGAGGCGGTGCCGTACTTGTTGCCGATAATCTCCTTGGTGTTGATGAAGTAGACGCGCTGGTCCTTGCCTGCATCGCCGCCAAAGGTAAAACGGCTGCCGATATTGGCGAAGGTCTCCTTGATGGAATCGCCCAGGTTGCCGCTAAAGACGCTCGGCTCGCTGCCGGTGTCGAAGACGAACTCACCGGGCTCCAGCGCGACTTCGATGATCTTGCCGTTTTGCACCACGAGCATGCCCTGTCCGTCGTTGACGGCGATGACCGAGCCGTTGGAGATGACGTTGTCCTCTCCGCGCGTGTTGGAGCTGCGGCCACCGGTGCGTTTGCTGCCCTTGCAGGCCAAGACGTCAGCAGGCATCGATTCGCAGTAGATAAATTCCTTCCACTGGTCGGCCATGACGCCGCCGGCAGCTCCCAATCCAGCTTTCAAGAGTCCCATGGTGATCTTCCTTTCTCGTCAAAGGCCGGGTGGTATTGGTTGGATTGCTTAGTCGTCCTTGTCGTCTTTCATGACAACGGTGGTCTCGGTGTGGCTGAAGGTGTCGTGTTTCTCGGTCAGGTCGAGCTCGCCACAATACTCATCGGCACAGGTTGCTTCGTTGGCCGTCTTGAGCTGGCCTACCAGTAGCACGTCTCCGATAATCACGATGATCAGCGGCGCGATGATGTTGATGAGGATGCCCTCGATATCAAAGGTGAGGTAATCCGGATCGAAGGCGTATTCCCCCATAAAGAGAATCTGGGAGAGGATAAATCCGATCACAAAGAACAGCACCGAGGCGATGGCGAGCTTGGGCTTGGAGCAGGGGAGCTCGCCGACCAAGCGGCCGGTCTGACCGTTCATGGCAAACAGGTAGCTCTTGCCGTTCCATGAGGTGGAGAGCATCCAGACGGGGAACAGGGCGTAGTCGCTGTCTTCCCAGGTGTAGTCGAGCTGCTTGCTTTCGACCGTGGCGTCGTCGTATTCGTCGACGACGGTCTCGCGCAGGGCCGAAATCGTACTTTCTTCCATACGACGCTCAGCGCGCGCCTTGCAGGTTTCGCAATCCTCGTCGTAGCGGTTGGCGATGTAGCCGGGCATATACGCGACCGAGAACGGACGCAGCGCGTCGTAATCAAACGGCTCGATGGCGTCCATGTGGCCGTCGGGCATCTTGGACGATCCGTCGACGGGCACGCGCTTAAACGAGATATTGCCCTTGCGGTAGGCGTCGTAGTGGTCGGTGGTCGTGACGGTGCGGTCGGATTCCTCGGTCACGGTCTCGTTGGTCGCGTCAAAGTACACTTCGCCGTCCACATGGGCACCGTAGAGCCAAAACGGCACGTAGACGCCTTGGACCTCGTCGATGTGGTTACCGGTGACAAAGCTCTTGGGCAGCAAGATCTTGCCCTTGTAGTGCTCCTTGAGTGCGGCCATGACGTCGTCGCGCCCGAGCTTGAACGGAATCACCAGGTCGGGGGAGAAATCGCCCGAGAGCTGGCCGGGTGCCACGGCAGAGTTGCCGCAGTACGGGCAGGTGGAGACGGCGACGGTGCCGTCCGAAATCAGCTCGGCACCGCACGACGAGCAGATGTAGCCGGCGTTTTGGGCGAGCTCCTGCACCGTGTCGTCGGCGGCGGGCTTGGGCGTTGCGGCTGCCGCATCGGCTTTGGCATCGGCCTTGTCCTGGCGCTCGCGATAGAGGGCCTCGACTTCTTCGACCTCAAAGCGCGAGTCGCAGTAGTCGCAGACGAGCTTTTGCTCGGCGCTGGCAAAATGCAGTGGGCCGCCACATGCGGGGCACTGATAGTTAACGCTCTCGAAGGCCATGATCGATCCTTTCCGTGCCGAGGGCTATGCGCCGATGGCGCCGCCGCAGTATTCGCAGCGCCCGCTGGCATCGGGAATGGTGGTGGCTCCGCAGAAGGGGCAGGTCACCGCGGTCTTGGGGGCCTTGGCGGCCACGACGCTGTCGCGCGTCTCTTGGCGCAGCTGCACCAGCGCATCGCGGACTTCGGTTGCCTGGCGCTTGGCCTCGCGGTATTCGATGGAGCCGCGCTGATCGATGGTGGAGTCGTTCACGCGCAGGTTGATCTCGGTAAAGTACGGCGTGTTGACGTGGATGGTCAGATTAAAGTCGTAATCCAGGTCGTAGCGCGGCGGGTTGTAGCTCTCGCGCTCGCCGTCCTTGGTCTCGCGATAGATCTCGGTGCGCTGCTCGTCGATATCCATATCGCAGCCGAGTACCTGCGAGAACTCGATGATGTCGGGATTGGCGTCGCGCCAGCGGCTCTGCGAAGTGATGATCAGCAGGCCCGCGTCCTCATCGAGCATAATATTGGTGCGCCCGGCAGAAAGCGTGCGCGTGGGGTTGAACGAAGACAGGCGCTCGGCGTTGGCCTCGCGGTAGGCGAGTTGCTCACGGATATCGTCCGCGGTGCTGGAGCGATAGCCGTGAAAGTAGGGGGAGAGCTTGCCGGCGCACTCTTTGCACAGGTAGCCTTCATTGATTTTTGTCTTACCTAGAAGTCCCAGCTCGGTACCGCAAATCGCGCACTCTTTCTTCTCGAACATCTTGTCAAAGAAGCCCATGGCTGCCTCCCATCAACAGGTAGCGTGTGTCACTTTTGATGATGGGGGAGTGTGCGATCCTTCGCGATACCCAGACGGCTCAAGGAGTCTCCACAACTGGGACACATGGCCCATTTTTGACTAGTCGTTGGGGACGTTCTTAAACGACTAGTCGCGGGGGACACTCTTCGGCCACTCATTGGGGACGTACTTAAATGAGTGGTAGTTGGAGACACTCCTGGCCGAGCTAGAGATCGCGCGCGTCCCTTCTGGTCCATGCGGCTCAAAATCGCGGCGTGATGTGGACGGCTGGGGTCGAATTGGCAGCATTTCGAGCCTGGCTTCGATATTGAGACTGGTTCTTTATTAAAATAGATTTCCAGACAATTGAGCGGCTGGGGGTTAACCATGAGGGGCACGGGAGATACAACCGCATATTTGCGTCGGGGCATTCGGGAGATTATATGCCTGGCGCTGTTCTTCTTCACGTTTTTGGCGTGCGAGTATCTTCTTGATGTGCGCATGGCCGAGTTCGTGCCATCGAGTGAGGTCGTCATCTACGAGAGCATCGTTGTCGGCGCGAGCGTGATTGGCTTTTTCGTGCGCCCATTTCTGTACTATCGCCTTCCCCAGACGATCGATGCGACGAGCGATATTACAGGCGTGCTGTTGGTATCGGCGTTGCTGCTGATGATTACGGCAGTGCGGTTTGAGGTGGTAATTGTCGGCGGCCTGGTGGCGTGCTGCGCCCTGGGCTATTGCGGATCGACCGCCCATGCCAATCTTGCGCGGCGTTTTGCGCAGACGCCCTGCCTGGCGCGCGCCGCCGCACTTTCCTATGCCATGGGCGTTCTGGTACAGGTGATCAACCACATGGCGATGCCTGTCGGTATTCCTCAGCAGGCTGTTCTGGTCGTCTGTGCGATCGCGCAGGTGGCGTTGCTCCACGGTGTCCGACGCGCCAAGCTGCGCGACGAGTCCGACCCCAACTTTGAACCCAGTGCCGCCGGGCTTTCGGTAGATGCTCTGGAATATGGCGCCAAGTGGCATGACGATCCCGAGGCAAAGGCGGCATTCCGTCGCGCCGTAGTTCGCCTGACCGTGGCGACGGCGTATCTTTCCAGCGTATTCGCCGCTCTCAACGCGGGCTTCACGACCTTGCATGCTGTCGGAGCCGTCGATTTGGGCGATTGGCCGCGCCTGCTGCTTGTCGTGAGCTCGTTCGTCGCTGGCGCACTATTTGACCTGCACGGCCGCTCGTATATGAATATCGGCATGACATGTGCCGCCATACTGTCCACGCTTTCGTTTTTTGTGCTCATCGTCGACGGCAATGGTGGCAACGAGCTCGCTGCCACGATCATTTTTTATCTGGGCTCGGGCTTTTTCGTGGTGTTCTTTACCACAAAATATGCCGCCGTCTCGCTCTATGCGCGCTGGTCATATTTTTGGCCGTGCATGGGTCGCGTCGTCAACAACGTGTGCTCGATGCTCGTGACGGCGCCGGCGGTGGCGATTATCTCGAGTCAAAACGTGCTGGCTGCGGTCGGTGCGGCGCTCGTGATGTTTGTGGGCATTGCGATTACGCTGCTGGGGCAGTTGGGGCAACGGGCCGATGATGTCGTGATGCAGGACGGCCTGCCGCTTGCCACCGACGATCTTGGTGGGGATCTTGCGCCCACATGCTCCGACCCCGAGCCCGTGGAGGCAGCGGAGCTCACGTCCGATGAGCGCCTCGATGCCTTCGTCGCCACCTTTGGGCTTACAGAGCGCGAGCGCGATATTCTTGAGGTCTTGGTCGTTTCGGACCAGAGCGTTCAGGACATCGCCACAACGCTCTTTCTTTCGCGTTCCACGCTCTATCGTCACATTTCCTCGATCAACAAGAAGACCGGCACCGCCTCGCGCGTGGCCCTTATCAACTTCTTCTGGTCCTGGACGCCCAAGGACTAGCGTATGAGCCGCCGCCCAGTTCCTTACTCTAACGGGGGGATGTGGCCTCAAAGCACGCCCACATCGACGCCTCGCCTGCGCTAAACTGAAGAGCACGTACGCAATTACGAGAGGAGCACGCATGGAGGCTTACAAGCAAGAGTTCATCAAGTTTATGGTTGAGTCCGACGTTCTTAAGTTCGGCAGCTTTACGCTCAAGAGCGGCCGTCAGTCCCCGTTCTTTATGAACGCCGGCGCTTACGTGACGGGCTATCAGCTCAAGAAGCTGGGCGAGTATTACGCTCAGGCCATCCACGATAACTTTGGCGACGACTTTGATGTGCTGTTTGGACCGGCCTACAAGGGTATTCCGCTGGCCGTCGTGACCGCAATTGCCTACCACGAGCTGTACGGCAAGGAGGTCAAGTACTGCTGCGACCGCAAGGAGGCCAAGGACCACGGTGCCGATAAGGGCAACCTGCTGGGTTATGAGCCCAAGGACGGCGACCGCGTGGTCATGGTCGAGGACGTCACCACCAGCGGCAAGTCCATCGACGAGACCTATCCCAAGGTCAAGGCTGCTGCCGATGTCGAGATTAAGGGCCTGATCGTGTCCCTCAACCGCATGGAGGTCGGCAAGGGTGGCGTGACCACCGCGCAGAAGGAGATCGAGGCCAAGTACGGTTTCCCCGTCGCGAGCATCGTCTCCATGGCCGAGGTCGTCGAGACCCTCTACAACCACGAGATCGACGGCAAGGTTGTCATCGATGACGAGCTCAAGACCGCCATCGACGCCTACTACGAGCAGTACGGAGCACGGGAGTAGGTAGTTACGCGGGTTTACCAACCCGTGTAACGGCTCGACGCTGCGCGGGCCGCATTTGGACAATCTGACGTTCAACTTCAAGGGCGCGACCAGAAGGTCAGCGCCCTTTCGTTTCACGTCACCTTGTCTCAAATGCGGCCCGCTCGCTGGCGCTACCAAAACATCGGCGTTGCCGCGCTAGTCATCGGGGACGTTCTTGTTTGACTGGTCGTTTAAGAGCGTCCCCAATGACTACTTAGGAATGAGCGTGGATAATCTCCCGTTTTTGGCCCCCGTGTGGGCTCAAAGTGGGAGATTATCCACGCTCGTTGGATAGGTGTCCGAAAATCAACGCTCATTCGGTTGGCGCAGGGGCAAGCTGTTTTCCGCTGTGGTGCCACATGTGAGCCTGGCCTCCTGTGCCAGATTCTAATAACGAGTTTACGGAATAAATAGTTATTAGAGCTGAAATGGCCGACCTAATGACGAGAAGTCGTTATTAGGTCGGCCATTAGTCATTGGGGACGTTCTTAAATGACTACTTGAGCCCGGGCAGGCGGGTGTAGGGGAACGAGCGCTCCAGGAATTCGGCACAGCGGGCGTAGTCTTTGGCGAAGTAGCTGCTGTAGAGCGAATCGAGCACGTATTGCACGGCGATGTGGCTTGCGAACTGCGTGATGCGGTGCGTCATGCTCTCGTGATCGCTCACCGTAAGGTAGGCGGCAAAGCCGGGGTGAATGCGCGCGCAGTAGGGCGTGCCGATGATGATGACCGGGACATGCCGGCTGCTGAGGATCGGCAAGATTTTCTTGAGGTTGGGCGCAAGGCCGCTGTAGGAGATAACGATCGCCACGTGGTCGGCGCCCGAGGCGAGCGCCGTGCGCACCTGTGCCTCGATGTTGTCGTAGCATGTGGCGCTCTTGCCGACGGAGAGCAGGCGATCGCGGAACATGCCAGCCGGATAGAGGTTGTGCGAGCCCGTGTAGATGTCGACCTGTCGGGCGTTCGCGATGAGCTTGACGGCGTGGTCAAGCTGCGTGGGGTCGAGCAGCTCCTGCGTTTCGGCCAGCGTGGTCTGGTAGAGTCCCTCCATGCGCTCCATAACCTGCGCAGGCGTGGAAGTGGCATCGAAGGGAAAGTTGATATCAACGTCGCGCCGGTTTCCCGCCTCGGTTGCTAAGCGAATAAGCTCGACCTTGAGATCTTTGAAGCCCTCGAGGCCGAGCTTTTTGCAAAAACGGTGCACGCTCGCGACCGAAACGTTGGCGCGCGCGGCAAATTCTTTAATAGAAAGCCCGCGGATGTCCTCGCCGATGGCAAGGGCTGCAATGCCGAGCTGCTGCTCGGTGGGGGTGAGCCCCTGTGCCTCGGTAATCTTGCGTTTGATATCCATGCGAACTCCCACACTCGCCAAACCTACCAAAAAGGGATGGGTTTATTTTGGCACGTTTCGGTCGGTATCAGGAAGTGTCAGGGACGGGGCGGCGGCAGGACTCGAGAGCGAAAAGAAGTATCGGGTTTGGTGCGCCCGCTTCTGCCCGTCCCGTGCGCAGGCGATACTCGGCTTATCGACTCGCGATGCAAAGGAGATGCTCGTCCCACGAGCACTACCGGGAAGGGCTCGCGATTCGAGTCCCCACCTTAGCATTTGAACCATTTGGCACTATAATTACCGTAGGCATGCGCACAACGTTGCGCTTAATCAAGAGGAGAAAACGTATGGGTCTGTTTGACATGTTCAAGAAGAAGGCTGAGCCCGCGGCTGCCGCTGCTCCGGCCTCCATCTCTGCTTCTGCTGGCGCCGACGTGCTGTGCTCGCCCGTCAAGGGCAAGGTCATCAAGATGGCCGACGTGCCCGATCCCGTCTTTGGTGGCGAGGTTCTGGGCAAGGGCTGTGCCGTGTGGCCC
>CABUTL010000033.1 GCA_902494375.1 uncultured Collinsella sp. | reverse complement strand
TTTGTGCTGGCAAGAAGGATATTGTCATCATTAGCTCCGATCATACGCGTCCCGTCCCCTCGCGTGTGACGATGCCTATTCTGCTGCATCACATCCATTCCGCTGCGCCCGAGGCTCGCGTGCGCATTCTGGTTGCTACGGGTATGCACCGTCCGTCGACGCACGAGGAACTCGTCAACAAATATGGCGAGGAGATCGTTGCCAACGAGGAAATCGTTATGCACGTCGCGACTGACGACAGCATGATGAAAAAGATCGGCACCCTGCCTTCTGGTGGCGAGTGCATCATCAACAAGATTGCTGCCGATTGCGATCTGCTGCTTGCCGAGGGCTTTATTGAGCCGCACTTCTTTGCCGGTTTCTCTGGTAGCCGCAAGTCCGTCCTGCCCGGCATTGCCAGCTACAAGACCATCATGTACAACCACAACGGTCAGTTTGTGAATGATTCCCACTCGCGTGCCGGCAACCTGTGCCACAACCACGTGAGCGAGGACATGTTTGCCGCCGCTGAGATGGCCCACCTCGCCTTTGTGCTTAACGTGGTGCTTAACGGCAAGCACGAGGTCATCGGCTCCTTTGCCGGCGACATCCACAAGGCGCACGAGGCCGGCTGCGAGTTCGTGAAGAGCCTTGCCGGCGTTGAGCCCGTCGAGTGCGATATTGCCATCACCACCAACGGTGGCTACCCCCTCGATCAGAACATCTACCAGGCCGTGAAGGGCATGTGCGCTGCCGAGGCTACACTTCCCGAGGGCGGCGTGATCATCGACGTCGCCGGTTGTGCCGACGGTCACGGTGGCGAGGGCTTCTATCACAATATCGCCGACAACGATCCGGCGGAGTTTGAGCGCGCCTGCATCGACCGTCCTAAGGACGAGACCCTGCCCGACCAGTGGACGAGCCAGATCTTTGCCCGCATCCTGGCGCATCACCCTGTGATCATGGTCACCGACCTGTGCGATCACCAGATGCTCAAGGATATGCACATGACACCGGTCAACACTATCGAGGAGGCGCTCAAGCTCGCCTTTGAGATGAAGGGTGCCGATGCCAAGGTTGCCGTCATTCCCGATGGCCTGGGCGTTGTCGTCGCGCAGCACTAGTGCGCGGCCTAAACGAATCGTTTTTAACCGACAAGAAAGATAAGGTTTTATGCTTACCAAACTCCTCTGCGAATTCGGCGCGACGGCCCTCATGATCGTCTTTGGCGTGGGCGTGCACTGCGATACCGTGCTCAAGGGCACCAAGTATCAGGGCTCCGGCCACATGTTTGCCATCACCACCTGGTCTTTTGGCATCTCGGTCTGCCTGTTTGTCTTTGGCGGCGCCGTGTGCATGAACCCGGCTATGGTGCTTGCCCAGTGCATCGTCGGCTTGGTGCCGTGGAGCAGCTGCATCCCCTTCATGATTGCCGATATGCTCGGCGGCTTTGTGGGTGCCGTGATCGCTTGGTTTATGTATGCCGATGAGTTCAAGGCTTCCGAGGGCGTCGTCGACCCCATTGCCCAGCGCAACATCTTCTCGACCAACCCCACCACCGAGGGTACGAACTATGCCCGTAACTTCTTCTGTGAGGCTATCTGCACCTTTGTGTTCATCAGCGCCATCCTTGCTGCCGCTAGCCGCGCCGGCGAGAACGTTCTGATGCTCGCCATCTGCGTCGGTCTGATCGTTTGGGCTGTTGGCATGGGCATGGGCGGCATCACTGGCTTCGCCATGAACCAGGCACGTGACCTTGGTCCTCGCATGGCCTATCAGGTGCTGCCGATCAAGAACAAGGCTGACAACAACTGGAAGTACGGTCTGCTCGTTCCTGGCATCGCGCCGTTTGTCGGTGCCGCTCTGGCCGCGCTGTTTGTGCATGGTTTCTTGGGCATGTTCTAGTCCGAGGCTACATAGTTGTCCGCTGGCCGCATGGGGTAACTTCCCAGCGCGTCCTCGGACATGAAAGAACCCCCGCTGCGCACTTCGTGCGGCGGGGGTTCTTTCGTCCTGCGGAATGCGCTGGGAAGTTACCCCATGCGGACACCTGCGGGGTCTTTGTTGCGCTCGAGCAAGCAACCCAACATATATATCTGAATTTAAATGGGATGGGCGCTTTGTTGCGATGGGCCTTGAGAGACGGGCGGCACTTTGGGTAGGCTCGATGCCTTGGGGTGGAGCGGTGCCTTGAGATGGGGGTTGCGCTTTGGGGCTGAGCGGGTACTTAGTTGAAGAGGGGCGCTATGGCTGAGAGGTAGTTTTTGGCTACGTCGGCTTTGTTGGCTTCGAAGTTGTGCCAGGCCCACCATTGAACCATTCCTACGAAGCTTGAGGCTATGTGGTGTAGTAGGAAGCTTCGGTCCATGGTGGCGGCGGGGCCGTTTGGGTCGGTGGGGACGGTTTCGGCTGCTCGTGACATGATGGTCTTGCGTAAGCAGTCGGCGAAGACGCGTGAGCCGGCGCCGGCTACGAGGGCTCGGACGCCCTGGCGGCGCTCCCAGAGGTTGTTGAGGATATGCTCGACCTGCACGAGTGGGTCGTCGAGGGGCGTACCGTCATCGTCGAGGGCATGGGTGCAGATATCGCACACGAGCTCGGCCAGCAGGTCATCTTTGCTCTTGAAGAGGCCGTAGAACGTGGCCCGACCCACATGGGCGCGAGCGATGATGTCGCCGACGGTGATCTTGCTGTAGTCTTCCTCGCGCAGGAGCTCGGAGAATGCTGCGACGATGGCGGCGCGGCTTTTTGCCTTGCGGGCATCCATGGCTATGCATCCACATGAACAAGCAGGCAACGGAGCGTGCCGGAGCAGCCCTCGTAGGGGCGCTTACCGGCGCCGTAGCCGACGGCCTCGATGCGGTAGCGGGCCGGCAGGTGCTCGGACGTACGCAGTGCGGCGACGATGGCGGCGCCCGTGGGCGTCACGAGCTCGCCGGCGACCGGTGCAGGCGAGAGGGCGATATTGCCCGCCTGGCACAGGTTGACGACAGCGGGGACGGGAATGGGCATGAGACCGTGGGCACAGCGGATGGTACCGTGACCCTCAGAGAGCGACTCGACCACGATGTCCTCAATACCCAGGTCATCGAGGCAGATGGCGACAGAGCAGACGTCGACGATGGAGTCGACGGCGCCCACCTCGTGGAACATGACGGTCTCGGGCGTTTTGCCGTGGGCCTTGGCCTCGGCGGCGGCGAGCGCGGTAAAGATGGCGAGCGCGCGACGCTTGGCGCCATCGCTTAGCTGCGAGCCATCTATGATGGCGGTGACGTCCGCCAAAGAACGGTGGTGATGGTGGTGGGCGTGATGGTGACCCTCGTGGCCATGACCGTGGCCCTCATGGTCATGCTCGTGGCAGTGCTCGTGTTCGTGCTCGCCATGATCATGATGGTGGTGCTCATGCTCGTGCGTGTGCTCGGCAGCTGCTTCGTTGCCGTAGAGCCAGGCCATATCGTGATCGTGGTTCTCGAGCTCCTCTGCAAGCTGGACGTCGAAATCGCAGGCGTTGATGCCATGCTTGCTTACGCGTGTGACGGCGATCGTAAAGCCGTCGACCGGCAGCGTGGCGAGCTGCTCGCGCAGGTGCTCCTCGCTGGCGCCTAGGTCGAGCAGGGCCGCGACGGTCATATCGCCGCTGATGCCCGAGGTGCCGTCGATGATAAGCGTGTGCTGATGATTGGACATGGGATGCTCCTTAACGGGCGCAGGGCGTGCCGGCGCTCAGATGATTGATAAGACTTGCCTGGTAGGCGGCACCAAAGCCGTTGTCGATGTTGACGACCGAAACGCCGCTGGCGCAGGAGTTGAGCATGGCGAGCAGCGCGGCTACGCCACCAAAGCTCGCGCCGTAACCCACACTGGTGGGAACGGCTATGACCGGACAGCTTACCAGGCCGCCGACAACGCTCGCCAGTGCGCCCTCCATGCCGGCAATGGCGATGACCACCTGTGCCTGGGCGAGTTCCTCGGCATGCGCGAGCAGACGGTGCAGGCCGGCGACACCCACGTCGTAGAGGCGGTCGACCTCGTTGCCATAGAACTCGGCCGTCAACGCGGCTTCTTCGGCGACGGGCAGGTCGCTCGTGCCGGCGCAGGCGACGACGATGCGTCCGTTGCCGGTGGGGGAGGGCTTGCCGCCCACGAGGGCGAGCTGTGCGTCCGGGACATATCCCAGGTCGATGCCGTTGCCAAGAAGCTCAGCGGTGCGCGCGGCTTTTTCGGCATCCAGGCGCGTGACCAGGATGCGCTCCTGGCCGGCATCGCGCAGTGCTTCGATAATGGCGGCAATCTGATCGGCGGTTTTACCGGCCCCGTAGACAACCTCGCCGGCTCCCTGGCGCACCCCGCGCGAAAGATCGAGCTGCGCAAAGCCCAAATCGGCGGTCGGAGCCGTCTGGATGCGCGTGAGGGCGTCGGCAGGGGTGACTGCTCCGCCGGCAACATCGCTCAGCAATTGCTCAAGATCTCGCTTATCCATATATGTTCCCTTCGACGGCGCAAAGTCTAGCACTCAAAGGGTATGTTTCCGAATACTAAGACAAAATTGTTCGGAAACTATAGGACAGACTGATTCAATTGTTAGACGGATCGGCTAATCGCGCAGGATGATGTCCATAGCGAGCATCAGGTTGCGCTCGTCGATGGCAAACGGGGCCGCCTCGCGCGTCTTGGGCTTGGCACAAAACGCGATGCCCGTGCCCGCGGCCTGAATCATGGGGATGTCGTTGGCACCGTCGCCGATCGCGACGGTGTGGGCCATGTCGACGCCGCACTCAACTGCCCAGTCCAGCAGCTGGATGAGCTTGGACTCCTTGGTCACAATGTCAGCCGCCAACTTACCGGTGAGCTTGCCGTCCACGACCTCCAGACGATTGGCCAGGCAGAAGTCGATACCCGCGGCAGCCACGATTTTGTCAGCGACCTCGTGGAAACCGCCGCTCACCACGCCGACCTTCCAGCCCTTGCTGTGTGCCGAGCGCACAAGCTCCAGCGCGCCGGGGGTAAACGTCACGCGCTCAAAGGTGCGCTCGAACACGCTCTTGTCCAGGCCGGCAAGCAGCCCCACGCGCTCCTCGAGCGCCTGCTTAAAGTCAAGCTCGCCGCGCATGGCGCGTTCGGTGATCTGTGCAACTTGCTCACCCACGCCGGCCTCCTCGCCCAACAGGTCGATGACTTCCTGGTTGATGAGCGTGGAGTCGATATCCATAACGATGAGGCGTGCAGTCATGGTGGGCCTTTCCGAGTGCTGTTTTATTGGGGCATATTGTCGCACGTGACGAGCGCGGGCGGGTGTCGCGGCGCGTCAATTGTTTCGTCTCCGTCAAGTCTTTGGGCAGGAGCTACTTTTCCGCGGCACATCGACACAGGTGCGATAAGATAGAACGCCATGTCTGGCTGCGCGGTTTACGCAGGCCGGGCAAATCTGTACGACGCCGCCCGGAACGACACGGGGCGGCACAGATCCATAAAGGAGGATCACTGGTATGAGCCAGACCCGTCCCATCGACGAGCATTCCATGCACACCCGTACCTGCGGCGAGCTTCGCTTCGAGAACGTGGGCGAAGAGGTCACCCTCACCGGTTGGGTGAGTCGTCGCCGCGACCACGGCGGCCTTATCTTCTGCGACCTTCGTGACCGCGAGGGCATCACGCAGCTCACCTTCGACCCCGAGCACTCCGACGGCGATGCCTTTAAGATCGCCGAGACCATGCGTCCCGAGTGGCCCATCAAGATCCACGGCGTCGTGCGCGCTCGTGGTGAGGAGACCACCAACACCAAGCTCGCGACCGGCGAGATCGAGGTCCTGACCGACCACGCCGAGGTGCTCAACACGTCCGTCACCCCGCCGTTCCAGATCGAGGACGGCATCGAGACGAGCGAGGACACCCGCCTGCGCTATCGCTATCTGGACCTCCGTCGTCCCGAGATGATGGCCAACCTCAAGCTGCGCTCCGACTTTACCTTTGCCATTCGGGAGGCGCTGCACAACCGTGAGTTCATGGAGGTCGAGACGCCCTCCCTGTTTAAGTCCACGCCCGAGGGCGCTCGCGACTTCATCGTTCCCAGCCGTATTCAGCCGGGTAACTTCTACGCCCTGCCGCAGTCCCCGCAGCTCCTGAAGCAGCTGCTCATGGTCGGTGGCGTCGAGCGCTACTACCAGGTTGCCAAGTGCTTCCGCGACGAGGACCTGCGTGCCGACCGTCAGCCCGAGTTCACCCAGGTCGATATCGAGATGTCCTTCGTGGACCAGAACGACGTCATGAGCGCACTCGAAGAGGTCCTGTCCGATGCCTTCGGTCGCATGGGTGTCGAGATGCCCACGCCGCTGCGTCGCATGGACTACTGGGAGGCCATGGACACCTATGGCTCCGACAAGCCCGATACCCGCTATGGCATGCACCTGGTCGACCTGACCGATATCTTTGCCAACTCCAAGTTCAAGGTCTTTGCGACCGCCGCAAACGAGGAGGGCTCTGTCGTCAAGGCCATCAACGCCAAGGGTGCCGGTGCCTGGGCACGTGCCAAGATCGATAAGCTTGCCGGCGTGGCCTCCACGTTTGGCGCCAAGGGCCTGGCCTGGATTGCTTTCCGCGAGGACGGCTCTATCAACAGCCCCATCGTCAAGTTCTTCTCGGACGAGGAGATGGCGGCTCTGCGCGAGCGCATGGATGTCGAGCCCGGCGACCTTGTGATGTTCGCCGCCGGCCCGCGCTTGCTCTCCGACGAGATCCTGGGCGGCATGCGTTCGCACATGGCCAATGCGCTCGAGATCAAGCGCGAGGGCCACGACTTCCTGTGGGTCGTCAACTTCCCGCTGTTCCACTGGGACGAGGATCGCAAGGCCTATGCTGCCGAGCACCAGCCCTTTACCCTGCCGACCGAGACCGACATCGCCAAGATCGAGGCCGACCCGTTGGCAGCCGGTTCTTGCACCTACGACTTTGTCATGGACGGCTTTGAGGCCGGCGGCGGCGGTATGCGTATCCACAACGCCGAGATGCAGATGTCCATGCTCAAGCTCCTGGGCTTTACCGAGGAGCGTGCCGAGTCTCAGTTCGGCTTCCTCATGGAGGCCCTCAAGTTTGGTGCGCCCCCGATGGGCGGTTTCGCTCTGGGCCTGGACCGCGTGTGCATGCTGCTCACCGGTTCCGACTCCATCCGCGACGTCATGGCGTTCCCCAAGACGGCCAGCGGCTCCGACCTTATGTCGGGCGCTCCGAGTGCCGTTAGCGGCGCCCAGCTCAAGGACGTCAGTCTGCGCCTGATGTAGGCGAACGGCTACATATTGCCTGTAACGAGGGAAGGACGCGGGCCTTCCCTCGTTTTTTATGCGCCGAGGTTGTGAGGGCATGGGGTGACCGGACGTCGAAGAAGCTGCGTCCCGGAATTTGCGTCCAGAATGGGATGTACTTTCCGCCAGGGTCGCTCAGCGGAAACTGCGTCCCAGAATCCAGCCAAATAACGGGTCGCACTTTCCGGTTGAGCCTTCTGGCGGAAACTGTGTCCCATCATTGACGCTCGAAATGGGATGCGATTTCCGTCCCGCCCTCAACAAGCATCTAACGCTACAATAACTACCACGTGGCTGGGTTTTGCCGGCCGATGTGCGATGTCGCGGGAGGGGACATGGTCGAGTTTACAAAGACGATTAAAGATCCGTTGGGATTACATGCCCGCCCGGTTGCGCTGCTCTATGACATCATTGCCAAGCATCGTAGCGACGTGTCAGTCAGTATCGGCGATCGCCACACGGATGGCCGCGACGTTATAGGGCTCATGGCACTCTGCGGCGAATGTGGCGAAGACGTCGTGTTCCGTGTTTCGGGCGTGGATGAGGCCTCCTGCGTCACGTCGATCAGAAACCTCTCGCTTTAACCTCAACAATGTGACAAAGGGGCGGTCCCCTCTGTTGCATAAATTGGTATCAATAGGCACTGCAAAGAGACGGTCTTTGCGGTGCCTTTGTTTCGTATAGGAAACTTTTTCGAAATCTGAATGGGAGCCCTTTCCAAAAAGTTAACCACGTGCTAGTTTACTATAGCGAACATAGACGTGGTTAACTTTTATCGCGTCGATGTTGAGGACGAACTGACGTTAGGAGCCACTCATGTCTTGCGGACCGCAGATGCCGGCCATGCCGCTTTCGATGGTAAAAGCGGGCGAAACCGTGCGCGTGTCCCGTGTAAAGGGCAATGAGGACATGAAGCACCACCTCAAGGATCTCGGCTTTGTCGAGGGCAACGAAATCCACGTGGTGAGTTCGAGTGGCGCCAATATCATCGTCACTGTGCTGGGCGCACGCTTTGGCATCGATTCCAAGGTTGCCATGCACATCATGACCGTCGGTTAGTCCACAGCATTTGATAAAAACCGAAAGGGGGACAAGAGGATGAAGACGTTGGGTGACGTTAAGGTGGGCGAGAGCTCCACCATCGTCAAGCTTCACGGTGAGGGCGCGCTTCGCCGCCACCTTATGGACCTGGGGCTCATCAAGGGCACTTCGTTCAAGGTCGTAAAGGTAGCACCGCTCGGCGATCCGGTCGAGATCAACGTGCGCGGCTACGAGCTTTCCATCCGCAAGGAGGAGGCGGCCGTCGTCGAGGTCCAGTAGGGGCTTGCTACGTATATTTCTGCAGATAAAGTTAGGTTTTTCTAACTTAATGCAGCACTTTGAAGCACATTATCCAGCCTGCGCGGAGAAAGCAGCGCAGGCACACAAGGAAGAAGGATTGAATGGCGGATTCTCAGATCCATGTCGCGCTGGCGGGTAACCCCAACTGCGGCAAGACCACGCTTTTCAACCTGATCACCGGCGCCAACGGCTACGTTGGCAACTGGCCCGGCGTCACGGTTGAGAAAAAGGAGGCCAAGCTCCTAAGCGACAAGAACGTTACCATCACGGACCTCCCTGGCATCTACTCGCTTTCCCCCTACAGCCCCGAGGAGCAATGCTCGCGCGATTACCTCATGAGCGGCGAGCCCGATGTTGTCGTCCAGGTTGTCGACGCCACCAACCTCGAGCGTAACCTGTACCTGGCGCTTCAGGTTATCGAGACCGGCCTGCCCGTGGTCGTTGCCCTCAACATGGCCGACCTGGTCGAGAAGAACGGCGATAAGATCGACACGGACAAGCTTTCCAAGAAGCTCGGCTGCCCGGTCATGATGATCTCGGCTCTTAAGAACAAGGGCATCAAGGAGCTGTTCGAG
>CABUTL010000032.1 GCA_902494375.1 uncultured Collinsella sp. | reverse complement strand
CCGCCTTCGCGACCTATGTCCGCGCTATCTTGCTGCGTGACGAGGGCGCCTGCATCAGCCCGTTCAACGCCTGGGTCCTGCTCCAGGGCACCGAGACTCTGTCGCTGCGCGTTGACCGTCATGTCGAGAACACCAAGAAGGTCGTTGAGTTCCTGGCTGGTGATAGCCATGTCGCCAAGGTGAACCACCCGAGCCTGTCCGAGCACCCCGATCACGAGCTCTATCAGAAGTACTTCCCCAACGGTGGTGCCTCGATCTTTACCTTTGAGATTAAGGGTGGCCAGGAGGCGGCTTGGAAGTTCATCGATCATCTGCAGGTGTTCTCGCTGCTTGCCAACGTGGCCGACGTCAAGTCGCTCGTCGTGCACCCGGCTACCACCACGCACTCCCAGCTCTCTGCCGAGGAGCTCGCCGAGCAGAACATCACGCCCTCCACGATCCGTCTTTCCATCGGTACCGAGAACGCCGAGGATATCATTTGGGATCTGAAGCAGGCCTTCGCCGCGCTGGACGAGTAAGGCGACTTGTGCAAGGACCCCTTGCGACTCGATAGGTATAACTGCATAAAATGCCTGCTCAAGGCGCCTGTGCGAACAATGGTTGCACAGGCGCCTTTTTTGCATAGAGCGGGTGCAAAAACAGGGTTTTTGACACGCTTTATGCATTTGAGTTGTGGAAAACTCCTGTTGAGAGGATGTGAGTTTTACGCAATTGACGTGCGCCTTTTGAGTAAAACCGCAGGTCGCGATTTGCTCGGGGTACTATGCAGCGCGATCGAATCACACGCAGCTCAAACGCAGCAAAAACGCACTACGGAGGTTTCCAGCTACATGAGGATCGATTCACGAAAACCGAAAGCCGCCGCCCTTTCCGCCGCTCTGACCGTGGCACTTTTGGCGGGCGCCGGCGCAACTGATGCCCACGCGGCAACACTATCCGATACGGTTGGACCTACGCCGTCCGAAGCGACGCTGGTGCAGCCCGTCGACTACCGCAGCGACGGTTATGGCTCTATGCAGGAGTGGAACGCCTCGATGGAGGCCAAGCGCGATTCCCTGGAGATGCGCGCTCAGATCATCATGAACATGTACGGTGACTATGCCACCGATGACGAGCGCGCTGTGCTGCAGGGTTGCATCGACGGCGCGGATAGCCTGTTGACGATGGGGGAGGTCGACGCCAAGTCGACCGAGCTCGATGAGCTGCGCATTGCGCTTGAGGATGCCAAGCGCGAAGCGCTCGAGGCTGCCGCCGAGGCGGAGGCTGCCGAGGTCGCCCAGGCTTCGTACTACAACGCCGGTTACACTCCGTCCTACGCGTCTGCCGCGTCCTACGCGAACGGGTCGGGCCTGACGCGCTCTGCGGGTGTCAATAACTACAACGGGCGCCGCGAGACCTATTACAGCAGCAATGTGCTTTATCACTATCGCACGGGCGAATGGACTCAGGATTCTGAGGGCTTCTGGCGCGATTCCGACGGCTATTACGTTGTTGCCGCGGGCGATATGGCCCAGGGCTCGACCTTTACGGGCTCCAAGGGTGATTGCAAGGTCTATGACTCCGGCTGCGCTGCCGGAACCACCGACTACTACACCGGTTGGTAATTTTTCTGCATCACGGATATTTGGCGGACGGGCGTCTTTACCGAGCTTTAGGGGCAACGTAAGGACGTCCGTTCTATGTATGCGTTTGAGTTAACAGAGCCCTTACCGTGGCGGTACGCTGGGCGTATGGATGCGGGGCACACTGGTTCTTGAGAAATAAGGTCTTTCTCTTGGAGGAAGTGGTCTTGTGAATGCTCGAGATATTGCCGTTGCCGCCGTCGCGTTGATGCTTGGCTGCCTTGGTCCCACGGCCGCGCTCGTCGCGGGCATTCAGGGGACATGCGGGGCTGCTCCTATCGTGGTCGGCGCGCTGATCGCGGCCACGCTGCTGGGAAGTGCGGGTGTAGCCCTTTGTCGCGACGATGAGGGCCAGGCGTCGGAGTCGCAGCTCTAACCGTTGTGAAGCTGATTTTTGGTCAAAGATGAAAAAGGAAGCCGCCGCGAGGGGAGTGCCCCTTGCGGCGGCTTTACCATTGGATCTGTTGGCTGCAGTATGCCGAGCACTACCAGCTGCCTTCTATTTCGCGAATCCTCTGGTAGAGCCAATCGTTTTGCGGCACTTGGATATCGTGTTTGGCGGCCAGGCGGCAAATGGTGCCCGCGAACTCCTCGACTTCGGTTTTTCGTTGTGCGATACGGTCTTGAGCCATCGAGGGCATACCGGTGGGGTCGATTCCCTCGATGAGGTGCACCATTTGCGTCAGGTCTGCCTCGGTCAGCTCAACGCCCTCGGCGTTGGCAACCGCAAACGTCTCGCGCATGGCGGAGACAAAACAGCGGCGCTGCTCGGAGCCCGGCTCCGTGGCGCTTCCGTAGGTCCCGCCGTAGGCCATGCAGGTCTGGTTGATGCCGTCGTTGAGCATGAGTTTGGCCCACATGCGGTGGGCGATGTCGTCCTCGACGGTATGGGCGATGCCGCAGCGCGTATAGAGCTCGTCGATAGCGGCGACAGTCGCGGGGTCGGTGCCCGCTGCCGCGCCAAAGCGAATCTCGCCCGCATTGGTAAAGGTGAGCGCGCCGTTGAGGAACACGGCGTCCATGCCCTGGCAGATACCAAGAACGGTATGCTCCCAGCCAAAGCGTTCGGCAATCTTTTGCTCGCTCGTAATGCCGTTGCACAGCGAGGCGATGAGCGTGTTGGGTCCCACGACACGCTCCATAGTCTTGAGTGCTTGGTCGAGACCGGTGGTCTTGACCGTCAGGATGACCAGATCGGCGGGTGTCGCCTCGCTGGCGCGGACGGACGTGAGATCGCAGGGCTTGCCGTTGACGGTGAGCGCGTCGTTCGCATGGCGCTCAAAGCGAGCGTCGTCCATGACGTATTCGACGGCGTCGTTGCCGAGGGCCTTGGCAATCATGCTGCCGTAGAGCAGGCCGACGCCGCCCTTGCCGATAAAGGCGACCTTGTTGATCTGCATATGAATCATCTCCCCATATAAAAGGCGCCCGCATATGGGGCGCCTGATGGATTGTATGTCGTCGGGGCGTTTGGTGGGCGCGCGGGGCTGCTGTTGTGAAAAAGAAACTATTGCGCAGTGCGCTTATGCCGCGGGGCAGACCGCAAAAACGCGCGCGGGGTATCCGACACCATCACGGACCTTAGGGAAGGTGCAGAAGATGACGGCGCCCGTGGCGGGAAGCTCGTCTAGATGGTCCATGACCTCGATCTGATAGCGGTCGACCGAGAGGATGTATTGTTCGCCGGGGTAGGGGTAGGCGTCCTCGCGTGTGGTCACGCTCGTCTCCTTTCATCGGGCTTTTTGCTGATGTTAAAGCGGTGCCGTGACGGCCTGATTTCTGCTGCGTTACGATACGTTCTCAATTGCGATTCCGATGTGTTTCGATGACGTGACGGGTTTGTTTCGCCTTGTCAGGGCTTCGATGGGAGGGGAGGGGCCGTGCAATATCGCGTTGACCCCAAAAGCGGCAACCGTATCTCGGCGTTGGGGCTGGGCTGCATGAGGTTTCCCGGTGCGCCGGGACGCCCGGATGCGAAGACCGCCGACGCCATCATCTCCCGTGCGGTGGAGCAGGGGATTAACTACCTGGACACGGCCTATCTCTATCCCGGCAACGAGGCTTGTGTGGGCGCTTCGCTTGAGCGCCTAGGCCTACGCGACCAGGTTTTGCTCGCGACCAAGCTGCCACATGCTTCGTGCAAATGCGCGGAGGATTTCGATCGGTTCTTCGACGAGCAGCTGCGTCGCCTGCGGACCGACCATATCGACTATTACCTTATGCACAACATTACCTCGCCCGCCCAGTGGGGGCGCGTGGTGGCACTGGGCATCGAGGACTGGATTGCGCGCCAAAAGGCTTCGGGGCGCATTCGCCAGATCGGTTTTTCGTACCACGGCAGCGCGGCGGACTTCCTCACGATGCTCGATGCGTATGAGTGGGACTTTTGCCAGATCCAGTACAATTACGCTGGAGAGCGCTATCAGGCGGGAACGGCGGGGCTCATGGCCGCCGCCGAGCGCGGGCTCGCGGTGTTTGTGATGGAGCCGCTACTGGGCGGGCGTTTAGCGGGCAAACTGCCGCCACGGGCTCGCGCTGTGCTCGATAGTGCCCGTGACCCGCATTTGCGCACTCCTGCCGCCTGGGGTCTTTCGTGGGTCTGGAATCATCCTCAGGTGACGATGCTGCTTTCGGGTATGACCGATATCGCGCAGGTGGATGAGAACGCGGTGTTGGCCGATCGGGCCCTGCCGGATTCGATGACTGCCAACCAGCTCGACACGATCGCGCACGTGCTGGATGAGTTTGAAAAATCGAATCGCGTGCCCTGCACGGGATGCGGCTATTGCATGCCGTGCCCTAAAGGCATCAATATCCCTGGATGTTTTGCCGCCTACAACGCAAGCTATGCGCACAGCTGGTTTACGGGTCTATCGCAGTACTTTACGGCGAGCGCGGTGCGCACAAGCGAGGCCAAGCTGGTGAGCAATTGCGTCAAGTGCGGCAAATGCGCGCGCCACTGCCCACAGCATATCGATATCCCCGAGCGTCTCGATGACGTGCGCCGACGTTTCCAGCCTGGCCCCGTGACGGCAGTGCTTAAGGCCTTCGGCAAAACGCGCTCCTCGTGACCCTTTTATAACTTGCGCTGGAATAGTTCCTGCTTGCGGCAGAATAGGGCTTAAACAGGGAC
Organism: uncultured Collinsella sp.; assembly: GCA_902494375.1. GTDB lineage: Bacteria > Actinomycetota > Coriobacteriia > Coriobacteriales > Coriobacteriaceae > Collinsella. Next base: position 4,519 of record CABUTL010000032.1, on the reverse strand, counting down.
TATTCCACCGCAACTGAAGGGGGCTTTCGTGGGCCATCGGGATTCATGGGATGATTCGCGTGAGGTTCGTTGGGGCATTTTGGGCGCTGGGCACATTTCTCATCGATTTGCATCGTCGCTCAAGAAGGTCGACGGGGCACGGCTGGTGGCTGCGGCCGGCCGCACTCCTGCACATGTCGAGGAATTTTGCCGAGCGTTTTCGATTGATGCTGCGCATGGCCATGCCTCGGTCGACGATAACGGCGATGCGGCTTATGACGCGCTGATTGCCGACCCCGATGTCGACGCAATTTACTTGGCTCTTCCGCATGGCATGCATATGCGTTGGGCCTGTCGCGCGCTGTGCGCCGGAAAGGCCGTGCTGTGCGAAAAGCCGGCCGTTTTGAGTGAGGAAGAGGCTCTCTCGATTGCCTCCACCTCTCGCGAGCGCGGCGTGCTGTTTATGGAGGCGATGAAGAATCGGTTTTGCCCGATGCGCACTCGCGTGAAGGACTTGCTTGCGTCGGGTGAGCTTGGCCGTATTGTCTCGATTGAAAGCGTGCAAAAGCTCGATTACGGCGAGTCTCCTTCGGGCTATCTGCTTGATCCATTGCAGGGCGGCTGTCTATATGACATGGGCTGCTATGCAGTCGGTTGGTTTGAGGATTTGCTCGCGGGCGCTTGCGAGGTTTCGTCTCGTGAAGTTCGCTGGCGTGACGTATCGGGCGGCCGCGTCGATTGGGCCGACGAGATCCATATGAGCGTCGGCGGTATACCCATTCATATGGTGTGCGACGGCAAAGCAACATATGAAAGCCGCTTAACGATTGCCTGTGAGCGGGGCTCGTTGGAAATCGAGCGTCTCCATCGCCCCGAGCTCGCTCATGTGAAGTATTCCGACGGTCGGATACTCGAAATCGATGCACCATTTGAGGTCGATGATTTTTACGGTGAGGTGTCGCATGCGGCGCGGCTCATTCAGGCGGGGAAACTCGAAAGCCCCATCATGTCCCTAGCCGCCACACAGCGCTGTGCGCACATCATCGATGCGATTCGCTTGAAACTTTAGGGCGTGGGGGCATGGCGCCAGCGCTTGGAATGCCTGGAGGCCTTTGCTCTTGATGCCCCTTTTATAACTTGCGGTGGAATACGGTCTGTTTGCGCCAAAATAAGGCACCAATAGACCGTATTTCACCGCAACTGATGAGGAGGGAGCTGGAGATGCTGACGATCGGGTGTCATCTTTCGACGACGAAGGGCTATCGGGCAATGGGGGAGACGGCGCTGTCCATTGGCGCCAATACCTTTGCGTTCTTTACGCGCAACCCGCGCGGTGGCAAGGCAAAAGAACTTGACATGGATGACGTGGCGGCCCTGCGCGAGCTTATGGCGCAAAACGACTTTGGACCGCTGGTGGCGCATGCCCCGTATACCTACAACTCCTGTTCTGCCAAAGAGCGGGCACGCGAGTTTGCCTTGGAGGCAATGGCCGAGGACTTGCAGCGTCTGGAAGCACTGCCCGGCAACTACTACAACTTCCATCCCGGTGCGCATGTGGGACAGGGCTCCGACGTCGGCATTCAGATGATTGTCGACACGCTGTGCCAGGTGATGTTTGAGGGGCAGCAGACGACGGTATTACTCGAGACCATGGCAGGCAAGGGCACCGAGGTGGGCCGTAGCTTTGAAGAACTGGCGTGCATTATCGAGGGCGTTGCCGCCAAGCGCCCAGAGCTGTCCGATAAGCTGGGCGTTTGTTTGGACACCTGCCATGTGAGCGATGCCGGCTACGACATCATCCATGATCTGGACGGCGTACTCGACGAGTTCGACCGCGTGGTGGGTATCGATCGCTTGCATGCCGTACATATCAACGATTCGAAGAACCCTTGTGGCGCCCATAAAGATCGTCACGAGTGCATCGGCAAGGGATACCTTGGCAGCGAGGAATTTGGTGGCGGTATGCAGGTTATGCAGAATATTGTATCGAATGGCCGTTTGCGTTCGCTGCCGTTTATTTTGGAGACTCCGAACGAACTTGCAGGTTATGCAGCTGAAATTAGACTATTAAGGTCATTGCAGCAGTAATGACTGTCACAAAGTAGAGTATTCCATTCACGTTATGGGTTTGTTTCAATCAGTTTTCTCATTGCAGATTCGTAATTCTGGGTGCATAATAGCCAACAGTTTTTGCAGACCTCTGAATCAAACGAGGTCACCGGAAGGAGACTGATTATGAAGCTGAAGAAGCTCGGCGCATTTGCCGCCACGGGTGCTATGGCGCTCGCCCTTGCTCTGACGGGCTGCGGCTCGTCCAACGCCACCTCTGGTTCTGATGCCGGTTCCAGCAGCTTTGACGACGTTAAGGTCGAGAAGGTCGACGGCTCCAAGGAGTACGCGCTCGTCAAGGACGGTACACTGACCGTCGGCACCTCTGCCGAGTACGCTCCGTTTGAGTACAAGGATGACAACGGCGATTATCAGGGCTTTGACCTTGAGCTCATCAAGGCTATCGGCGACAAGCTGGGCCTGGATGTCGAGTATGTCAACAATGACTTTGACACGCTGGTTCCGGGCGTCGCTTCGGGCGCCAAGTATGACGTTTCCATCGCGGCTATCACTGACACGCCCGAGCGTGAGAAGGAAGTCACTTTCTCTGATTCCTATTACATGGACGATCAGGCTATCGTGACCAAGGTCGATAACACCGACATCACGGCCGACAACTACAGCGAGAAGCTCAACAACGCTGACGCTACCATCATCGTCCAGTCTGGCTCGACCGCCGAGGCCTTTGCCCAGGAGAACTTCCCCAAGGCCAAGATTGTCCCCTACAAGGACGCTACCGAGTGCTTCAGCGCCCTGCAGTCCGATAAGGGCGACGCCGTAGTCACCAACCGCTCCGTTGCCAGCCAGCTGACCGCCGAGCAGTTCAACACCTGCCAGACCATCAAGCAGATCAGCACCGGCGAGGAGTACGCCATCGCCATCAACCAGGGCAACACCAAGCTCAAGGACGACATCAACCAGGCCATCAAGGACCTGACCGACGACGGTACCGTCGACGCCCTCATGGCTAAGTACAATATCAAGTAAAATAACTACTTGATTGCGCGCGGGCCCTTTCCGTTTTGCGGAGAGGGCCTTTGCGCTTCTCTTGACGGAGAGCGTTTCCGTCTCGTTTTGCCGGCAACTTCTACGATAGGAGCCACCTTGTCTCGACTGAACAAAGGGGCCGCGGAGCAGCGTTTTCCACTGTCCGCCTTGCTCCAAAAGCTAGCCTGCGTCATGGCCGTGGCGCTCGCGCTGGTGTGCGCGGGGGCATATGCGCCCACGACCGCCCAGGCGCTTGAGACCGCAAAGATTACCGCCCGACCCAACACCGGTTCGGGCAGCGATGTGGTCGGCGGCACCGAGACGCGCATTACCTGGGAAGTTCAGGCCGATGCCGATGAGGAGCTGAGCGGTCTTTCTTTGACGTTTGTCGACGGCACGACGTTTGGTACCGATGACACGCGATTGACGATGCTCTCGGGCGAGGACCTCATGGATCGTACGCCCATGAAGCCCACGTGCAAGGCTGACGGCCAGACGCTCAAGATTGACTTTGGCGAGACGGCGCCTGCCGGTGGCTTTTTCCGTGTCGAGGTTTACGGCGTGACCTTCCCCGTCGAGGGCGGCGATGAGGCCTTTAGCGGCACCTATACGCTCGCCGACGGGTCGACTAAGAAGATCTCCAAGATTCCGTCGGTGGAGATCAAGGGCGTGACGGCCTTCGATAACTTCCTGGCTGACCTTAAAGAGCAGCCGTGGGTCGAGGCGTGGAACTCCAATATGTTCCTGCGCCTGTTCCTGAACCCGGTCATTTTGGTCCAGAGCCTGCCGATCGTCTTCAAGGGCTTCCTTATGTCGCTCTCGATCGTGCTCGTGGCATTTCCGTTGGCCATTCCCTTTGGCTTTGCGCTGTCGCTCATGCGCATTTCCAAGTCGCGCATCCTTCGCTGCCTTGCCGGCATCTATGTGAATATCATTCGCGGTACGCCGGCGTTCCTGCAGATCTATATCGCGTTTTTCGGTCTGCCGCTGGCCGGTGTCAAAGTGGACGACTATGTGCTGGGTGTTATCGTCATGGCCATGAACTCGTCTGCGTACTTGTGCGAGATCTTCCGTGCCGGTATTCAGTCGATCCCCAAGGGCCAAAACGAGGCTGCTCGCTCGCTGGGCATGAATGCCTTCCAGACGCTGCTCTATGTCATGATTCCGCAGACGTTCCGCAATGTCCTGCCTACGCTGACCAGCGAGTTTATCTTGCTCTACAAGGACACGTCGCTGCTTGCCGCCGTGGGTGTCGTCGAGATCGTCATGAACGCCCGCACCATCGTGGCCACGACGGGCTCCATCACGCCGTATGTGGTTGCCGCTCTGTTCTATCTGGTCATTACCCTGCCGCTTGCGCGCTTGGTGAGCGGTCTTGAGGCGAGACTTCTGGGGACGGCCGAAACCAAAAAGAAGCGTCCCACCAAGAGCGCCGGACAGGTTG
>CABUTL010000031.1 GCA_902494375.1 uncultured Collinsella sp. | reverse complement strand
CGCCCCGCGGCTCATCCGGTTCCACCGGGCCGCGCGGCAAGGAGATATATTGCCAGACCGGAGGGGCCCCGGGGGCGGGAATCTGGCACTCCATATTTTGTTCACAAATGAATATGTCCCTCAGTCGCGTCCCTGAGGTTATAACTGAAGCATTGGCTTCTGATATTGGCGATGACCAGCTGTTTTATGAGTATTGAGACATCGGTCATCTCTGGAGCGCTACTTTACCCCAAAGGCATCAGCTATTTGTTTCCCATCGGTAAAAGGCGGGTTTTGTTCGCCAAGCGTTCTTATATATAGAGAAGTTCGGGTTCGAACCCGTGCACCGGCAACAAAAAAGACGGCCAACCGAAGTTGACCGTCTCAACAATCTTTGGGTGGGCCGTCAGGGGTTCAGCCTGCTTCGCAGGCGGCCGCTGCGGCGCTTTCGCGCCTTGCGCGCTGCGCTGGCAAACGCTCACGCGTTTACTCAGCTCCGCGCCCCGACGGGTTCGAACCCATGAAAGGGCGACAAAAAAGACGGCCAACCGAAGTTGACCGTCTCAACAATCTTTGGGTGGGCCGTCAGGGGTTCGAACCCTGGACCTTGGGATTAAAAGTCCCCTGCTCTGCCAGCTGAGCTAACGGCCCGCGGGTGGCATTGTACCACGGTCTGGGACTATTCCCAACTCCATTGGCCGTTCTGGAAAATCACAACTTCACGTCCATCAGGCGTAATGCCCACAATATCGATGTCGTCCGTGCCGATCATAAAATCGACGTGCGTGCTCGAGACGTTAACGCCATGCTCCAGAAGCTCCTCCTTGGACATGTCATACCCACCCTCGATGCATTCGGGGAAACCGACACCTAGCGCGAGATGGCAGCTAGCGTTCTCGTCATAGAGCGTATCGTAGAACAGAACACCACTTTCGCGGATCGGCGTGTTCTTGGAAATGAGCGCGACCTCTCCCAGGTGAGCAGCGCCCTCGTCAGTATCGATGATACTTGCGAGCGTTGCCTTGCCCACGCGGGCGTCGTAGTCCACCACGCGGCCGCCCTCGAACTTAATCCAAAAATCTTCGACCTTATTGCCGTGATGGATGAGCGGCATGGCCGAGTACACGATACCGTCGGCGCGCATGCGATCGGGCGAAGTGAAGACTTCCTCGGTGGGAATGTTGGGGAAGAAGGGGTGCCCATCGGTCGTCTTGCCCTTGCCGCCGGCCCACTCGTGACCTTTCGTCATGCCAATCGTCAGATCGGTTCCATTTGCCGCGGTGTAATGCAGGTAGTCGAAACGATTGTCGTTCAGGAAACGCAGGTTCTTTTCGAATGCGGCGTCATGGAGTTCCCAGTCGCTCTCCGGGTCCTGGCCATCGGCGCGCGCGGTGTGCAGAATCGCATTCCACAGCTTATAGATTGCAACCTCATCGGCGTCTCCCGGGAACACCTCGTGCGCCCAAGCCACGACCGGAGCGCCGGCGATGCACCACGGATTGATGTTGTAATCCAGTCCACGGCGGAAAACTTTGCACTGCGTATTCCTCGCCTTTGATGCCGCGGCCGGCTTGGCTGGATCGATGCCCTTGAGGGCCGCAGGATCCGCACCCTCGATAAAGACAAAGCAGGCACCATCCTGGGCCAAGGAATCCAGCTGCATGCGCTTCCACTCGGGCGTCTGCTCAAAATAGCTTTTCTCGACATGCTCGTACGTAAGCCTCGTCACGGCATCATCGGCCCAAATGACCGTCACGTGGCCGGCGCCGGCAGCATAGGCCTCCGCGACCACCACGCGCGCAAACGGCGCGCACTCGACCGGAGACTGAACGACGACCTCCTGGCCGGGCTTGACGTTTACGCCCTTGCGGACGACCAGACGCGCGTAGTTTTTAATCTTGGGCTCCAGGGCCTTCATGCCCTCCAGAGCCTCTTCGACCGTCAGGGCAGCTCGAATCATGTGCCACTCCATCTATCTATAGAACAGTAAAAAGGCGCGCCGCAAAAACGACGCGCCTTATATCTTAGCGATAAGTATGTATGCAAACGCTACTTCTTCTTGGAGTCCTTCTTGTCCTCCTCGGCAGCCGCGCGCTCAATAAGAGCGTTGAGCTTGTTCTCGGACATGCCCTCGGCCTGCGCGCGGTACATGTTGCGCAAGGGACGAATACGAGCGAAGTCATAGATAAAGTCGCCCAAAATGATGACGTAGGACAAAACAATGCCGACCATCTGGACAGGGCTGGACACCATGCCAGCGGGAGCGAAGTACAGCGAGGCCCAAATTGCCACGACGAGCACCATGCCAATGGCGAGCACAATCCACCAGATGCGACGGCGCTTGGTGTAGTCCTCGTCCTGCTTGAGGAGGATATTCGACACCGTATAGATGCGGTCCTCCTTGGCGCGCTGCTTAGCCTTGCGGGCGCGCTTCTCCTCTTTAGAGAGGCCCTCGAGGTTCTCGCCCTTCTCGAGCTCTTTGCGGCGTGCCTTAGACGAAGCCGGCACGACGCGAACGGAGCTCGCTGCTTGGCGGGCGGGCTTAGCAGATGCGGCAGACTTGCGCGCAACCCCGGTAACTTCGTGGGATTGCGTGCGCTTGTTCGTGGCGCTACGGGTACTCACTTATGCGTTCTCCTTCATGCTTGTGAACTGGGAGCCCGTGATGATCTGAAAGGCCTCGCGATAGCGCTCGGACGTGCCATCGATGACCTCGGCGGGCAGGTGCGGGGTCTCCCCCGTCATATCCCAGTTGGCCTTGAGCCAATTGCGGACGAATTGCTTGTCGTAGCTAGGCTGGATCTTGCCCTCCTCGTAGCTGGCAGCAGGCCAGAAACGGCTGGAGTCGGGCGTGAGGCACTCGTCGATCAGCGTGACCTTGCCATCAATAACACCAAACTCGAACTTGGTGTCGGCAATGATGATGCCACGGGTCGCGGCGTACTCGGCGGCAGCCTTGTAGATCTTGAGGGAAAGGTCGCGAATCTGCGTGGCGATGTCCTCGCCCACGATCTCGCAGCAACGCTCGAACGAGATGTTCTCGTCGTGGTCACCGATCTCGGCCTTCGTGGACGGCGTGAACAGCGGCTCAGGAAGCTTGGAAGCCTCGGTCAGGCCCTCAGGCAGCTGGATGCCGCAGACGGTGCCGTTCTCGTCGTAGGTCTTCTTGCCCGAACCGGTCAGATAGCCGCGGACGATGCACTCGATAGGAATCGTCTGGGCCTTCTTAACCAGCATGGCGCGGCCAGCGAGGTAGTCACGATACTCAGCAAACTCCTCGGGGAAATCCGCCGGGTCGATGGAAACGAGATGGTTGGGGACGATGTCGGCAAACTTATCGAACCAGAATGCCGAGATGCGATTGAGTACCTCTCCCTTAAACGGAATCTCGTCGGGAAGAATGAAGTCGAACGCAGAAATGCGGTCGGTGGCGACCATCAGCAGGTTTTCACCGGCATCGTAAATATCACGAACCTTGCCACGGGAATCCGGACGACGCTCCATCGTTGTCACGTGAGTCACTCCTTACCTAAATACGACAGAAATGCGGGTTCTTTCCCGCATGTTTTCGCAAACTCGGAGCGGCAGGGACGCGGCCCCTCCTTCACCGAATAGCGAAAAGCTAGTGCTCCATTGTAGTAGATGCCGCGTCTGCCGTGTGCTCGCGGGGCAGATGAATTGTAAAAGTCGTACCCTTTCCAAGCTCCGACTCCACGGATATGTAGCCATGGTGACGCTCGACGATCTGCTTGGTCACGGCGAGGCCAACGCCCAGGCCGCCAGCTTCGCGGGCGCGGCTGGCATCGGCGCGCCAAAACCGCCCGAAGATGCGCGACAGATCGTCCTTGGCAATACCGATGCCGGTATCAGAAACGGCAATGCTGACGTGCTTGCGGTCACTGAGCACCGACACCACGACCCAACCGCCCTCGGGGGTGTAGCGCATGGCGTTGCTCATGAGGTTGATAACACATTGCGTGATCATGTCGGGATCGGCCTCGACGACATCGTCGTGACCCTGGGTCTCGTCCGCAAAACGCAGGCGCAGATCGCGGTCGACAAACAGGCGCTCCTGGGCATTGACGATGGAACGCACGAAAGGAACCATGTCCACTGGCTCAAGGTTGAGCGGAGCCGTGCTGTTTTCCATGCGCGACAGGTCGAGCATCTGCTGCACCAGACGAGCCAGGCGACGCGTCTCGGAAGCGACCGTCTCCAGGTGCTCGTCGTCGGTGGGGTACACGCCGTCTTGCATGGCCTCGACCGTTGCGAGCATGGCCATAAGCGGCGTGCGAAGCTCGTGCGCAACGTCTGAGGTCAGGCGCTTCTCGTGTTTCATATCCTTCTCGAGCGAAGTGGCCATCTCATCGAAGGTCTCACCCAGCTGATCGATCTCGTCATCACCGCGCAGTCCCGTGCGAGCCGACAGGTCGCCGTCACGGATTTGCTTTGCGGTACTGGTGATGCGATGAATCGGCTTGGTGAGCATGCGCGACACGAGCGATCCGATAACGACCGAAATGCAAATTGCAACAACCGCGGCGAGGGCCATGGCGTTAAAGGTCTTCTCCCTAAACGCAGAGTCCGCCTTGGTGAGCAGAGCGTCGGAGCCGATGGCCCACAGCTTTACCTGTCCGACATGCTCGCCGGAAGACGTTACAATCTCGACGTTAGCAACGCTATCGGAGTCGGTTGGAGCAGACGAGACCGGGCTATGCGATGCCCTCTTGCCGCTCGTGTCGTCGGTCGGAGCCTGGTTTTCGCGTACATCGGCGGTGGCGCTTGCCGAGGGCCAGGAATCGTCATAAACGATCACGCCCTTTTTATTGACGACCTGCATGCCCAGATCGTCGGAAACCAAACTCGACGTTGCGACCGTGCGCAGTTCTCCCGCGGTCCAAGAGCCGTTTTCCTCATATGAGGTCGCCAACTTCTCGGCAGCGGAATTTGCGATTTCGACGATATTGGAGCGTGTGTAATCCGAAAAGACTGTGCCCCACACAACAGAGACAACGCCCACCAGCACCAATACTGTCATGAGCGATGTCAGAGCAAAAGCAAGTGCCATGCGCGAGGGATAGCTCATCGTTGGCCGTGAATCGGAACGAGGCGTGTTCCAACTAGCCTTGGAACCCGCCTCGCTCTCCTGCTTGTGCTTTTGTCCGATTTCAAAGCGCGCAGGTGTCATATGTGATTTCCCTATTTCTCGTCCGACTTATCGGTCTTGGCCGGAGCCTCGAAGCGATAGCCGACACCATGGACGGTGTAGAGCCACTTGGGCTTCTTGGGATCATCGCCCAGCTTGGCGCGAAGATTCTTCACGTGGCTATCGATGGTGCGCTCATAGCCCTCAAAGTCATACCCGAGCACTTTCTCGACCAGCTCCATGCGGTTATACACACGGCCGGGATGGCGGGCAAGCGTGGTGAGCAGCTTGAACTCGGAAGCCGTCAGATCGACTTCCTTGCCCTCGACCAAGATCTTGTGGCCCGAGATATCGATGACCAGATCGCCGAAGTCGAGTACCTCGACGGCGGGCTCGTCGGCCTGATGGGCACGGCGGAACAGAGCGCGAACGCGGGCGACGAGCTCGCGCGGCGAGAACGGCTTAATCAGATAGTCGTCGGCGCCGAGCTCAAGACCGATAATACGGTCCTCGATCTCGCCCTTAGCCGTCAGCATGATGATGGGGACATCCGAGGTATCGCGAATGGTGCGGCAAACGCGCTCGCCGGGGATCTTGGGGAGCATAAGGTCGAGCACGACCAGGTCGAACTGATGCTTCTCGAACTCCTCGATCGCGGACTGGCCGTCGCCGACGCCCACAACCCAGTAGCCTTCGCGCTCGAGATAGGCAGCGACGGCGTCACGGATTGCCTTCTCATCCTCGACCAGCAGAATCTTTTTTGCATCTGAAGCCATAACACGGCCCCCCTGTCTCAATTAGCTAAGAACAAGCCCATTTTAACGCACCTGAGCCCGCCAGATGCCGCTATGACGCGGCAGCTCGGCGGGCGGTACTCACAATTACAACGCGTTTATTCCCCTGTTGGCGCCTTTTTAACCCCTCTAAGCTTAAAGAGAGAATAGGCGTGCAGTGACTGTCTCTGGTATACCCTGGCTGTTGCGCACCGTGGCGTACGTAAGGAATGAGTCCGATTTTCCCGCCGTAGCTGGATAATCGCCATACTCCAAAGCGCGGTCGGGCGACAGCAGCGAGCCATAGGTCTTGGCAGAGGTGTCGATCAGGAAATGCGACGCCTGTACCTTAACAAGGTATTTATTCTTCTTGCCAGCCGCACATGCGAGCGGCTCGCGGGACAGGAAGAGGTACGGCCCTCCCTCATTACCGATATACGTGCCCATATTGCCCAGGCTGCCCACGCCACTATAGGCCGCCTCGATAGAAAACACGAAGGTATCGCCCATATATACGGCCTCGAAAGGCGAGACTGACGAGGGAAGGACTAGCTGGGCACGTTTGGTGTTGTTGCCGTCGGTCAGATCGATTGCCGTTATGCCGTAGTAGACGCCCTCGTCGTTGCGGACACGCGGCGAGATGGTCAAAATGCCGTCGCTCGCGCGCGGGGCCGATGCAAAGCGGCCCGTCGATTTCCAAATTACCTCGGCCTTGGATTCATCAAGCGAGCGACGATAGCAAAACGAATCGCTACTCGTTTTATTGCCACCTGCCGAGGGCATTTTATACCAGATGACTGATGACCCGAACGCCGTAAACAGCGGCGGATCATAGTCCTTGCCACCTCGATCGAGCTCAACCACGTCGCCAGAGAGCGAAGCGCCCGACAGATTTTGACCGTAGAGCTTCCACGATGAATTGGCAAAGTTCATCTCAACCCACGCGAATACGCTGTCGCCGGCACGGACATCGTAGAATGCATATCCCGTGCCCTCGATAGGATCCTCGATTAATGTGGTAAGCGAGCCATCGCCCAGGTTGAGCACACCGAGTGTGTTGGCGTGCAGTGCCGATGCGGGCGCCATCATCGCCGCGGCGTAATCGCCGTCGCAGTAGTACAGCAGCGTACCCAGAGGCAGCGTCCATGACGCCGCCGGCTCAAGATCGATGTCGACTGCCTCGTACTCATCCGTAATCGAGATGATTTTGGAATCATCCTTGATAACCTGCGGCTCGCCGGCGACATCATCGCTGGTGCCCGTTTTTTTCGAGCATCCGGCAAGCACCGTGGCAGCGCCCGCGGCAGCCCCACCGAGTACAAAGCCGCGACGCGATATTCCGTTCTTGATGTGATCGGCGATACCCATTAGGCGATCTCGGTGCGAGCGGCCTCGATAGCGCGTGTAAGCTGGTCGGCGCAGGAGGTCTTTTTCATACCGCAGGTATTACCGGCGAGAACCTCGATTACGCGATCGGCAGGAGCGCCCTCGACCAGCTTGGAGATAGCCTTGAGATTGCCGTCGCAGCCGCCGGTAAACTCAACGCCCATCACCTTGTTGCCGTCATCGGAAAGATCAAGGTGAATATTGCGAGCACACACGCCCTGAGGCTTGTAATCAAACGAAATCATGCGATCCCCTCTCAGAATGTTATTCGAGACGACTATTATCCCCGTCTTTCCCTAAATGCAACGAGGCGCTTTGCCGGCAACACACATTACCAGCAAAGCGCCCTAAAAAGCTAACGTTATGCCCGAACCTACTCGAAGCTCAGCTGCTCCAGACGATCAAAGACCGTGTCGATACGGGTGAGGAAGTCCCACGGATCAAAGATCTCGTCGAGCTTCTCCTGACTGACGGTGCAGCGCGGGTCGGCCTCGAGACGCTCCTTAAAGGTGGGGCCGGAGACACAATCCTGTACCTCGTGCCAGGTTGCCATAGCGTTCTCCTGCACAATGGCGTACGCGTCCTCGCGGGTGATGCCCGTGTCGACGAGGGCGAGCAGTACCTTGGAAGAGAAGATGAGGCCGCGGGTCTTATTGAGGTTGGCCATCATGCGGGCGGGATACAGCTGCAGGCCGTCGATAACGCGGATGAGGCACTGGAACATGTGGTCGAGGGCGATGAAGCTATCGGCCTGGGCGACGCGCTCGGCAGAGGAGTGCGAAATGTCACGCTCGTGCCACAGGGCGACGTTATCGAAGGCAACCTGGGCGTTGGACTTCACGACGCGCGACAGACCGCAGACTTTCTCCATGGTGATGGGGTTGCGCTTGTGCGGCATGGCTGAGCTGCCCTTTTGGCCCTTACGGAACGGCTCCTCGGCCTCGAGCGTATCAGTCTTCTGTAGATTGCGAACCTCGGTAGCGATGCGCTCACAGGTGGCCGCTGTAGTGGCAAGCACGCCGGCAAGGTAGGCATGGTGATCGCGGCTGATGACCTGCGTGGACAGAGGATCGTGGACCAGGCCCAGGTGCTCGCAGACGTACTCCTCGACGAACGGCTCGATGGAGCTGTACGTGCCGACAGCGCCCGAGATAGCACCGAAGGCAACATTCTTGCGGGCGTCCTCAAGACGATCCAGATCGCGCTTGAGCTCCCAGGCCCAAGAGCCAAACTTCATGCCGAAGGTCATCGGCTCGGCGTGGATGCCATGAGTGCGGCCGGCACAGAGCGTGTTGCGCTCCTCAAAGGCGCGACGCTTGCAAATCTCGCCGAGCTTCTTAACGTCCTCGATGATCAGGTCGCAGGCCTGGGTGAGCTGGTAGCACAGGGCCGTGTCGCCCAGATCCGAGCTGGTCATGCCATAGTGAACCCAGCGGCTGGGCTTGGGGTCGCCCTCGGGAACATCGGCATCGATGTATTCCTTCATGTTGGTCAGGAAGGCAATGACGTCGTGGCGCGTGACTTCCTCGATCTCATCGACCTTCGCCTTCTCAAAGTTGGCATGGTCGCGGATCCACTGGGCCTCGTCTTTGGAAATACCGATCTTGCCGAGCTCCGCCTGGGCCTCGCAGGCCAGAACCTCGATTTCCTGCCAAATGGCGTACTTGTTCTCGAGGGAGAAGATGTGTCCCATCTCCGGGCGGGTATAGCGATCGATCATAGCGGCTCCTTTTTGGTTATTGGCACGTTGGTCGTAACCCAACCATTGTACCGTGCGCAGGTGCAAGTATGGGCAGCAGGCATTAACCTAACATTTTGGAATTGGAGCGAGCAACGGGACATCTGCGCATTTGCTTCGCAAATCCGCACCGGCTTCAGGCGAGCCCCTCAGCCTCACGAAGCCGCGGGGGAAGACTTTGTTGAATTGGCCGTCCCCATGTCTCCCGCACTCGATGGAGCGGGCAACGGGACATCCGCGTATTTGCTTCGCAAATCCGCACCGGCTT
>CABUTL010000030.1 GCA_902494375.1 uncultured Collinsella sp. | reverse complement strand
GGCGTCGATGACATGCCGGGGGCGGACCGGGACGGGTTAACGGCAGGCCCCGCCGACCGATTGCAAGCGGTCGGCGGGGCCATTGTGGCTCTTGACAGCGGATTGGGTCATATGAGCGAAAGCCCGCCAGAGCGAGCAAGGTGACGCGAAGCGAGGCGGCATTGACCTTCTGGTCATGCCGCCGAAGTTGAAAGGCAGATTGCCGCCCTGGCGGGCTTGCAGCGTCAAGTGGTTACGGCGTTTGGTAAAACGCCGTAACTAAAACCCGTGGCGCTCCAGGAAACGGAAGGCCAGGCGGATCCAAGGACGGACTGTCACCTGCTTGTCCTCGTTGTCGACCGCGGTGTTGGCGTTGCCGAGCGAAAGGCCGTGACCACCCTGGTCGAAGACGTGCATCTCGCATGCAACGCCCTCCTCGGCCATGCGCTGCGCAAACGGGTAGACCTGCGCGATCGGCGCCGTCTTGTCGTCGGACACGCCCCACACAAAGGTCGGCGGCATCTGACGCGAAACATGCGTGGTGGGGCAGATGTCGGCCAGATGCTCGTCAGTTGCCTCGCCGCCCGTCACCATCGACAGGTAGTCGTTGAGCAAATCGCGCCCCGTCTTGCCGCCCGTCTTGGGCACACGCAAGTCAATGCGCGGATCGCGCGTCTGCATGTCGCGCACATAGGCAAAGTCGAGCAATGGATAGCCCAGCACCACGGCATCGGGACGAATGTCGTCCGGACGCGCCCCTGCCAGGCCCGCGAAGGGACCAGTCTTCCATTGCGTTGCCAGCGAAGCGCAGATCATGCCGCCCGCCGAGAACCCCACGACGCACACGCGCTTAGGATCGACATGCCACTCGTCGGCGTTGGCGCGCACCGTGGCGACCATCTTGGCAAGATCTGCCTGGGGGTGCGGAAAGCTCACGTCACCCGTAGAACTCGTGACATAGTTGAGCACAAAGGCCTGGTAGCCGCGATCCAAAAATGCAAACGCCACCGGGTCCTGCTCGTGCGGAGCGATATGCGTAAACCCGCCTCCGCCGCAGATGATCACCGCGGGGCGGCGGCCATTCGGTTTATCGGGCAGCGGCTCGGCACCCAAATACGTAAACGTCGCCGGATAATCCTCGGTCGGCTCCTCGCCCCACAGCGCATGGTTCTCGACAATCATATGTGCTCCCTTCGCGCAAATTATGCGCCCTTGTTTTTCGCCTTCAAGCGTACCCCACTTGAACCCGTGGAGCAGAAACACACCGGCAATAAGTTTCCCTTCAACTGATATATCACATAATCCCAGTTCAGAGGTATCGTTGAGCAGCGTAGAATAGGGGCGTTGACCAAGCCGCGAAACACATGTGAAACGTTTCCGGCAAACCAAACGCGCGATATGCGCCTATTTAAGTTGGAGGCAACTATGGGTCTGCTCGATTCGCTTAAGTCCACCTTCACCTCGGCCGGCGAGGCGTCCGTTCCGCCCGCAGCAAGCTTCGCTACCCGCGAAGGCGTCATCTATGCCCCCGTCAACGGCGTGCTCGTCAACCTGGACGAGGTTCCCGACGAGACGATCGCCTCGGGCATGCTTGGCCAGGGCTATGGCATCGAGCCCATTACCGGCACCATCTATGCGCCCGCCAACGGCCGCATCGGTGCCACCACTGTCACCAACCACTCCATCGGCATGATCACCGAGGACGGCCTGCGCGTGTTCATCCATGTTGGCCTGGGCACCGTGGAAATGAACGGCAAGGGTTTTGCCCGCTTTGTCGAGATGGGCGATGTGGTCAAGGCAGGCCAGCCGCTCATCAGCTTCGACCGCGAGGCCATTAAGGCCGCTGGTCACGAGGACATCGTGACCGTCATCGTCTCCGAGCTCGATCGTCTTAAGAGCATCGACCATGTCGGCGAGTCTGGAACGCTTATCGGCGGCAACCCGCTCGTCAAGCTTGGCGACCCGCTGCTGGTTGCCAAGACCAAGTAGCCAGGCCCCACGCCACACAGCCAAAAGGCACCTCGTCAAGCGCCCGCGACCATTTGGCCGCGGGCGCTTTTCGTTTGAAAAACCATCCCGCCAATGCTTTATCTGTATAGCTCAAATGAGCCGAGCTGCTAGAATATCGAACTGTATGGATAACTATCATTCAACCGTTATGGGAGGATACGTGAACCGCACCAAAATCGCGCAGCTCTATGCCGATGCCGAGTCGCTCGGCGGCCAGACCGTCACCGTCGCCGGCTGGGTCAAGTCCGTCCGCGACATGAAGAACTTTGGCTTTGTTACGCTCAACGACGGCAGCTGCTTCCGCGACCTGCAGGTCGTCATGAACCGCGAGGCGCTCGACAACTACGACGAGATCGCCCATCAAAACGTCTCGGCCGCACTCATTTGCACCGGCACCGTCAAGCTGACCCCCGATGCGCCCCAGCCTTTCGAGCTTTCTGCCACCTCCATCGAGGTCGAGGGCGTCAGCGCCCCGGATTACCCGCTGCAGAAGAAGCGCGCAACCGTCGAGTTCCTGCGCACCCAGCAGCACCTGCGTCCGCGCACCAACCTGTTCCGCGCCGTGTTCCGCATCCGCTCTGTCGCGGCTGCCGCCATCCACCGCTTCTTCCAGGAGCAGGGCTTTGTCTACGTCAACACCCCCATCATCACCACGAGTGACTGCGAGGGCGCCGGCGAGATGTTCCGCGTGACCACGCTCGACCCCAAAAATCCGCCCCTCACCGAGTCCGGCGAGGTCGACTGGAGCCAGGACTTCTTTGGCAAGCACGCAAGCCTCACCGTGTCCGGCCAGCTCAATGCCGAGAACTTTGCCATGGCCTTTGGCGACGTGTACACCTTTGGCCCCACCTTCCGTGCCGAGAACTCCAACACCACGCGCCACGCCGCCGAGTTTTGGATGATTGAGCCCGAGATGGCCTTTGCCGACCTTAACGACTACATGGATAACGCCGAGGCCATGCTCAAGTACGTCCTCAAGGACGTCATGGCAACCTGCCCCGACGAGCTCAATATGCTCAACAAGTTTGTGGACAAGGGTCTGCTCGAGCGCCTGGACCATGTCGCCAACTCCGACTTTGCCCGCGTTACCTACACCGAGGCCGTCGAGATCCTGGAGCAGGCAGTCGCTGCTGGCCACCAGTTTGATTACCCCGTCAGCTGGGGCATCGACCTGCAGACCGAGCACGAGCGCTTCCTGACCGAGGAGCACTTTAAGCGCCCGACCTTCGTGACCGACTACCCGGCCGAAATCAAGGCGTTCTACATGCGCATGAACGAAGACGGCAAGACCGTCGCCGCCGCCGACTGCCTGGTTCCCGGTATCGGCGAGATTATCGGCGGCTCCCAGCGCGAGGAGCGCCTGGATCTGCTCGAGGCCCGCATCAAGGACCTGGGCATGAATCCCGAGCAGTACAAGTACTACCTTGACCTGCGCCGCTACGGTTCCTGCAAGCACGCCGGCTACGGTCTGGGCTTCGAGCGCTTGGTCATGTATCTGACCGGCGTGGGCAACATCCGCGACGTCCTGCCGCACCCGCGCACCGTGGGCAACGCCGACTTCTAATCGTCGGACGCTAGCTCGCGTCGCCACACGCCAACGCTCATCGCATAAGCGTCTCTCGACATCGGTCGAGAGACGCTTTTTTCAACAGCATCCGTCAAGCTTTTGGCAAGTTTTTGGTCAGTTGACCAGGGCTGTTGAAAACTCGACCCGCCGTTTGCCGACGACTACCGACCGCCCAGAGCGCCCTGCACCCCTGGGAAAGCCCCACGTCCTAGGCTCCATACCGTCGCCACCCAAAACGGAAAGGACGTGGGTACCATGACCGAAGCCGCTGTTGAAACCTACGACACCACGACTAGAGGCGCCGCCTCGATGGCAGCCTATCGCGCCGTTCGCATCCTGCAACTATTAAGCGAAAACACCGGCGAGGACAAGGCCATGCTTTCCGATGAGTTGATCCGGCGCCTCGCCCATCCCGACGACCCCGCCCGCATGCCCATCTCGGCGGCGCGGCGCAGCATCTACACCGCCATCTCCGCGCTTCGCCATGCCGGATACGAAATTGAGTACAAACGCGGCGTGGGCTACAAACTTCTTACCCGCCCGCTCACCGATGAAGAGATCATCCGGCTCCACGGTATGGTCATGCGCAACCGCTCCACGCCTATCGCTATCCGCAAGAGTATGGCGCAGCACTTAGTTGCCATGGCGAGTGCCGACGTTCGCGGCTACCTCGATACACCCGAACCCGTTCCGAGCGCAGGCAGCAAGGCTACCAAGGCAACACGCACGCCCATCAAGCGTATCGACACGTGCGAGCTCGTCGAGCAGGCCATCGACCACGGAACCACGGTGAGTTTTGATATTTCGAGCGTCACGACGCGTGGCGAAACCGAAGCAGCACGGATGACACTCCGTCCCTTTGCCATCAAGCAACGAGACGGCATCTCTTATTTGCTGGGAACGGTCTATGACGCCCGAGGCGCCGATGACACGTTGCGTACCGTAGAGATTGGCCGAATGAAAAACGTCACCACACGTCTCCTCGACGGCAAGAAGCTCTTCGCCGCCCTAGACGAGGACGACGCCTCCTCCGCCGCATAAGACCCTCCGCCGCCCATTCGACTACCCGTACCGCCCATCCGATTCTGTATTAAAAAACCCGCCAGGCTGTTGTAAAAATGGACATCAGCGCTACTATAGTTCCACTTGCACTTTGTCCCAGTGCAGTGTTTCCAGCCATTTTTATACTGGGGGTAATGATATGAAGGACATCACCATCAGCCGCAGGAGCCTTCTGGTCTCCGCTGGCCTGCTCGCGCTCGCCCCGCTCGCCGGATGCGGCGGCAACTCTGGTTCCGGCTCCGCTGCCGCCGGTTCCGACTACACCATTGGTGTTCTGCAGCTCACCGAGCACTCCGCACTCGATGCCGCCAACGACGGCTTTGTCAAGGCCATCAAGGAGAGCGGCCTTAAGGTCAAGATCGACCAGAAGAACGCCCAGAACGACCAGTCCACGTGTAAGTCCATTGCCGACAAGTTTGTGGGCGACAACGTCAACCTGATTTATGCCATCGCCACGCCCGCCGCGCAGGCTGCCGCCGGCGCCACGGCCGATATCCCCATCGTGGGCTGCGCCATCACCGACTACGCCGCCTCCGGGCTGGTCCAGGACAACGACAAGCCCGGCACCAACGTCACGGGCGCTTCCGACCTCACCCCGGTCGCCGAGCAGCTCGAGATGATGCAGAAGGTCCTGCCCGACGTTAAAAAGGTCGGCCTGCTCTACTGCACCGCCGAGTCCAACTCCGACGTCCAGATCAAGGCCGCCAAGAAGGAGCTCGACAAGCTGGGCCTCGAGTACACCGATTTCACCGTCTCGAGCTCCAACGAGATTCAGTCCGTCGTCGAGTCTGCCGTGGGCAAGGTCGACGCGCTGTACTCCCCCACCGACAACACCATCGCCGCGGGCGCCTCGCAGGTCGGCCAGATCTGCAAGGAAAACAAGCTTCCCTTCGTGACTGGCGAGGAGGGTATGTGCATGGCCGGCGGCCTGTTCACCCTCTCCATCAACTATGAGGACCTGGGCTACGCCGCGGGCGAGATGGCCGTTAAGATCCTGAAGGGCGAGGCCAAGCCCGAAGACATGCCGATCAAGCACCTCTCGAGCAAGGACCTGGTCGTCGTCAAGAACGACGAAATGGCCGAGGCCCTGGGCATCGACCTTTCCGCCCTGGACGCGTAATGCCATACGCGGCATGCGTCTAGAGCCCGTGCTCGCGCTTTAGCCGCGTTATTCAATATCTGAGCCACAGGGGCGGGCGCTGTAGACCGGCGTCCGCCCTGCTTGTTTCAGGTAAAACAAAACGTCTGTCCGTAACTCTTCTATGCATTGTTACCGCTATTATGGTGAATCACGTGTCCACCCTATCCTAGGAGGTATGAAGCATGCTCATTGCATTGCAGGGCGCCGTTTCGCAGGGCGTCCTCTGGGGCATTATGGTGCTTGGCGTGTTTATCACGTTCCGCCTGCTCGACATTCCCGATATGACCTGCGACGGCAGCTTTGCCCTCGGCGGCTGCGTCTGCGCTGTGCTCATCGTCAATAACAACGTCGACCCGCTGTTCGCCGTGCTGGCCGGTATGTGCGCCGGCGCCATCGCGGGCGCCGTCACGGGCATTTTGACCACCGTCTTTGAGATTCCCGCGATCCTCGCCGGAATCCTCACCCAGATCAGCCTGTGGTCCATCAACCTGCGCATCATGGGCAAGTCCAATACGCCCATTCTTGCCAAGGGCACCGTGTTCTCCGCCGTCAGCAATATGACCGGTCTGCCGCAGTCCACCGTTGCCATCATCTTGGGCATCCTGCTCGCCGTGGCTATCGTTGCCATCCTGTATTGGTTCTTTGGCACCGAGATCGGCTCGGCGCTGCGAGCCACCGGCAACAACGAGTACATGATCCGCGCTCTGGGCGTCAACACCAACTCCACCAAGATGATCGCCCTCGTGCTCTCCAACGCCCTCATCGGCCTTTCGGGCGCGCTCATCTGCCAGAGCCAAAAGTATGCCGACATTGGTATGGGCACCGGTGCCATCGTTATCGGTCTTGCCGCCATTGTTATCGGCGAGGTGCTCGGCCGTCTGCTGCCCGGCGGCCTCACGCAGTTTAGCGTCCGTCTTGCCTCCGCCGTCTTTGGCTCCGTGGTGTACTTCCTTATCCGCGCCATCGTGCTGCAGTTGGGCATGGACGCCAACGACATGAAGCTGCTCTCCGCCGTGATTGTCGCTGTGGCCCTGTGCGTGCCCGTGGTTTGGGAGCGCTATAAGCTCCGCAGCTCCTACACGAAGGGGGATGAGGCAGATGCTTAAGCTCTCGCACGTCAAGAAGACCTTTAACAAGGGCACCGTCACCGAGAAGCGCGCGCTCACCGGCGTCGACCTCACCCTGAATGACGGCGACTTTGTAACCGTGATCGGCGGCAACGGCGCCGGCAAGTCCACGCTGCTCAACATGATCGCCGGCGTGTACCCGCTCGATTCGGGCGTTATTGAGCTCGACGGCACCGACATCTCGCGCCTGAGCGAGTCGCAGCGCGCCAAGTACCTGGGCCGCGTGTTTCAGGACCCCATGCGCGGTACCGCTGCCGACATGCAGATCGCCGAGAACCTGGCCCTCGCCAAGCGTCGCGGCCAGCGTCGCGGCCTTTCGTGGGGCGTCACCAAGGCCGAGAAAGATGAGTACGTCGAGCTGCTCAAGCGCCTGGACCTTGGTCTGGACACGCGTCTCAACGCCAAGGTCGGCCTGCTCTCGGGTGGCCAGCGCCAGGCACTCACCCTGCTGATGGCCACGCTCACCAGGCCGCGCCTGCTGCTGCTCGACGAGCACACCGCGGCCCTCGACCCCAAGACGGCCTCTAAGGTGCTTAACCTGACCGAGGAGATCGTCGACGAGAACCACCTGACCACGCTCATGGTCACGCACAACATGAACGACGCCATCCGTCTGGGCAACCGTCTGATCATGATGCACGAAGGCCACGTGATCTACGACGTGGCGGGCGATGAAAAGAAGTCGCTCACCGTAGCCGACCTGCTGCAGAAGTTCGAGGAGGTCTCGGGAGGCGAGCTCGCCAACGACCGCATGCTGCTGAGCTAAAACCTGCCAAAAAGGGACAGGTTTATTTTGGTAGGTTTTATCTGCGCAAACGTCAAAACCGCCGCAAAGGGACAGACGCCCTTGCGGCGGTTTTCGCATATTATGTCGATAATCCGATATTCAACCAGACATTCTGGCTAAGGACTAAGGAAACTGCCATGAAAAGACTCCCCCGCCTTGCGTTAGCCGCCGCGTTGTTTGCCGGCGCGCTCGCAGGCACCCCAAGCCTCGCTTTCGCTGGGAACCTGCCCGCCGCTATTGACGGCTCTGTGACCGTCATGCACACCAACGATATCCACGGCAGCTACAAGTACAGCTACAACGCAAGCAAGGGCACCGGCACCGTCGGCTTCGACGGACTGGCGGTCCTTTATAGCGCCCAGGGCAACGCCCCCGATCTTTTGCTCGATGCGGGCGACACCTTCCACGGGCAGTCCTTCGCCACCATGAGCGAGGGCAAGAGCATCGCCGAGCTCATGGACACCTTCTATGCAGACGGCTACGACGCGACCACGCCGGGCAACCACGACTGGAGCTACGGCGCGGACAAGCTCCGCACCATGACCGGCTACAGCCCCACCGGCACGCCCTTCGCCATGCTCTGCGCGAACGCAAAGTCTACGAGCGGCGTATGGAGCTCGAGCATCACGAAGACGCTCGATCGCACCTGGGAGGATAGCGAGGATCACTCCGCATTCGACTACAAATCAAGGTCGGCGTCGTGGGTGCCATGGATGAGTCGCTGGAATCCTCGCTGCGCGCGGACCTGGTCGCGGGTACGTCGTTCTCGAGTGCCGCGAACGCCATCAATGCCGAGGCAGAGCAGCTGCGCAAGGAGGGCTGCGATGTTGTTGTGTGTATCGCGCACACGCTCGACGCAAAGACCTTTGCCACGCGGCTCCGTGGCGTCGATGCCCTTATCGCAGGCCACGAGCACATCAACCTTAACGAGAAGGCGACGGGAGCCGACGGCAAGACGATCCACGTTGTCGAGGCAGGCAGCGCCTTTGCCGAGGTGGGGCTGCTTTCCATTCCGTACAAGTACGACACCAATGGCACCGAGACGACCGACGATGACACGGTCACGGTCCCTGCAGACGGCAGCGACGAGAAGCTCTACACCGCCAAGAACGTCAACGACCTTTTGGCAGACCCCGACAAGGGCTCCGACTACCAAAGCCGCCTTGAAGCCGTCCGCAACAAGATCAAGCCGCTCGACGAGGACTTTGAAAACGAATCGAACAAGGTGCTCGGCACATCCACCACCAACTATTTCTACGGCGAGGACGCCGCAGGCACGCATGGTTGGGAAATGGTGCGCACCACCGATTTCCGTCCCAGCAAGGAGGGCGACACCACCAAGGCCCAGACCATCGGCCACGTGATTTGCAGCTCCTATCTTGACCTGACGGGCGCGGACCTCGCTATCGAAAACGCTGGCGGCATCCGCGGCGGCATCGCGGCGGGCAACGTGACCGCCGGCAACGTCATCGCCATCTCGCCCTACGGCAACACCGTGGAGACCTGGGCCATGACCGGCGCGGACTTCCTCGCAGCGCTCGAGCACTCGCTACAAATCAGCGACGATTGCAACGACAGCTACGAGCTTCAGCAGGCTTATGTGGCGGCCGGTCACACCGAGCAGGAGGCGCAAGACAAGTACAAGTGGCGCGATGACTCTGGCAGCGTTCTCTCCTTTGGCGGCATCAACGTGACGATTGATTGGACACAGCCCGAGGGCAAGCGCATTGTGAGTGCCACACTCACCAAAGACGGCAGCACGCTCGACCCCGCCAAGACCTATACCGTCGCCACCAACAACTACATCATCACCAACACGACCGACTTTCCCACCTTTGCACACGCCACCAAGTACACCGAGTGGGGTACCTGCGAGTCAGCGCTAAGGGCGCTGATCGGGCAGAACGGCTGGGAGAGCAAGATGGCCGGGCTCGCCGGCACCATCGG
>CABUTL010000029.1 GCA_902494375.1 uncultured Collinsella sp. | reverse complement strand
TAGCGGGCGCTCGCCATGCACAGCTGCGAGATGGCCTCGAGTGTGTGAAGCCATCCGATAAGAGCCGGCTCGCTCACGGTAAGGTCTGCTGCGGTGACACCGTCGGCCAAAACATTATTGGCCCAGTAGTGTGGGGCCTCCATATCGAACCCGGGCACGCTTTGCTGAAGGTAATCGGCCGTGGTCGCCTCGAGCTTCATCAGGTCGCCCAGGCAGGCGTCAACGGGCGTGTCGGCCAGGATGATGGCGAGCAGCTGCGCGTCGACGGCCAGTGCATCGACGCGGACAATCTTGAGCAGCTCATCGCGCATGTCGTCGAACAGACGATTGCGCGTCTGCTCGAACTCCTCGTCGCTGCCCATGTCCTCGATGCGATGGAGCTCGTCGAGCAGGTGGCGATGAACGCCGGCATAGGACAGCAGTGCCTGGGCATGCTCGGCCTGCGCATACTTTTGAGGATTCGCGCTAATGTCGTTATGGACAAGCTCGCGTGCTGCATCGGTGAGCTCGGGGTGCGACGCCAGATAGGTGCGCTCCAGGTAGGCGGGGATGTAGACGCTCGGATCCATTAGAGGTCCCCTCCCTTAAATGGAAGCCCCTGCTCGGCCGCGCGCAGGATGCGCTCGTCGATCTGGGAACGCACGATGTCGTTGGTGGCGATCCAGGCGGCAAAGCTGGCGTTGTCGGGGGCGCCCAGGCCCTCCTGCAGTACCGGCGTCGCCTCGGACAGCGCAAGGACAAGCTCGTCGGTGGAGCCTGCACCCACGTTGACGCGGGCATAGACGCCATCGGGAAACTCGGTTTGGAAGTAGAGCGCCTCGGCTGCGTGCGGACACGAGCGCGCAAGGATGCGCAAGTAGTGCTCGGCGCCCTCGTAGTCCAGCTCGCGCCAAGCAGCGCTCATCAGCGCGATGAGCGTCCATGGGTCCAAGTCACGCTCCGCATCTTTGGGGCGGCGGCGCAGCGGGGTATTCGCGAGGTACGGCACGGAGTGAGCGGAGCGAAAGCGCTTGAGCTCCTCGGCGGGGTATTCGAGTTTTGCCATGGCGAGCATCGCGGTGTGGCGGACACCAGCGGGGTCGTTGGGCGCAAAGTCCAAGCTGCGATTTGCGGCTTCGAGCGACATGCGATAGCGGCCGCTAATGAGGGCGCGCGATGCCAAGGCGGCAAGCCAGCGCAGATAGGGGCGGCGCGTGAGGTCGCCAGCGGCCTCGCGCTCGTAGGGGTCCTGAGCCGAGGCGATCTTGAGCGCCAGGTCATGCTCGACTTCATCGCACTTGGACACCAGGTACTGTACGTATTCCTCGTTGGATTCGGCGGTGAGCGCCGTCAGCATGCGCTGGGCATCCCAGTTGGCCGGATCGAGCGCGGCTGCCTCGCGGAGCATGTTCTCGGCTGCGGCTTCTTCTTGCTCTGCCTGGGCGTCGTCGGGGATAAAGGGGATGCGGTAGTCGACAGCCTCGACCACCTTGGCAATGAGGTGCCCGGCGCGGTCGCGGTCGTGCACGATGAGCGGTGCAGGGTTGCGGGTGAATTGTTCCATCAGACGCTCTACGGCGGCACCGTCGGTGAGCGGGATATTGTCGCGGCGCAAGGCCTCAAGAACGAGGCGATGGCAATCCTCTTGAATGGGATCGAATGCCATGGGGCCTCCTTTGCTGCGGTTAGGGTTCAAATGTCTCTATATAAGGTTCTAGTTTACCCGCATATGGCACACCGGGGGTGCCGCACTTGGACTTGCACCTTTGCACCACGAAGACGGATGTCGCACAAATGTCGGCACCTTGGACGACCGAGTGGTATCACGGTGCCGCAAACGGTCGATTTTTGGCGGCGAACGGGGCACATTTTGGAGGAGCACCGTCCTGCCCGGGATATGTGGTCAACCTTGATAAAACGTTTGCCCAGCTTGGGAGTATGAATGCCCCACAAGGGTCTTCAGGGATAGAAAAAACGTTTCATCATTGTCGGCTTTAGGTGAATAACTGACCAACCAGAACGGTAGAATAGTGTTTGTCTGAGCGTTGAGACGTTTGGACATCGCGCATTGTCATCGCCGGCAACGCGCAAAACGGTCCTAACGGAGCCAATCGGGTGCTCCGTTATATACGCAAGTCTAAGAGGGGCTTGTTTAGGAGGCACAGTATGGGACGTTTTACCAATCCTCGCGATCTGTACTTTGGTGAGGGCGCTCGCCACGAGGTGAAGAACCTCAAGGGCAAGAAGGCCATCATCGTTTCTGGCGGCAGCTCCATGCGCCGCGGCGGGTTCCTGCAGGACGTCGAGGCCGACCTCAAAGAGGCCGGCATGGAGGTCAAGCTGTTCGAGGGCGTCGAGTCCGACCCGTCCATCGAGACGGTCATGAAGGGCGCCGAGGCCATGCGCGAGTTCGAGCCCGACTGGATTATCGCCATCGGCGGCGGCTCGCCCATCGATGCCGCTAAGGCCATGTGGGTCTTCTACGAGTATCCCGAGGAGTCCTTCGACAACATCATCCAGCCGTTCAGCTTCCCCGAGCTGCGTCAGAAGGCTCATTTCTGCGCCATCTCCTCTACCTCCGGCACCGCTACCGAGGTCACCGCGTTCTCCGTCATTACCGACTACGCCAAGGGCATCAAGTACCCGCTGGCCGACTTCAACATCACCCCTGATGTCGCCATCGTCGACCCCGAGCTCACCTACACCATGCCCGCCAAGCTGTGCGCTCACACCGGCATGGATGCTCTGACCCACTGCATGGAGGCCTACGTTTCCACCTGCGCCTCTATGTTCACCGACGCCAACGCCCTGCACGGCATCCGCGAGATCGTCGAGTGGCTGCCCAAGTCCTATGCTGGCGACCATGAGGCCCGTCAGCACATGCACGAGGCTCAGTGCATCGCCGGTATCGCCTTCTCCTCGGGCCTGCTCGGCATCGTTCACTCCATGGCTCACAAGACCGGTGCAGCCTTTGAGAACGGCCACATCATCCACGGTGCTGCTAACGCCATGTACCTTGGCAAGGTCATCCAGTGGAACTCCAAGGATCCGCGCGCTGCCGAGCGTTACGCTTACGTGGCCAAGGAGATCCTGCACCTTCCCGGCGAGACCAACGAGGAGCTTATCGCTGCGCTCGTCCAGAAGATCCGCGACCTCAACGACCAGCTCAACATTCCGCAGTCCATCAAGGATTACGCGAATGGTGGCGTGAAGGTCGACGCCGAGAACCCGCAGATGGTTTCCGAGGAGGAGTTCCTCGCCAAGCTCCCCGAGATCGCCGCGAACGCCGAGCAGGACGCCTGCACGCCCGAGAACCCGCGTGAGACCAAGGCTGCCGACTTCGAGAAGATTCTCAAGGCCTGCTACTACGACACCGACATCGATTTCTAATCGACTCTTGTTATCGTAACGAGGGGCTCCGCACGTATCTGTACGGAGCCCCTTTCTTTTTTCTTTTAGAGAATGGGATAGTTATGGCTGCAATTTTCAATAGCCCCAGCAAGTACATCCAGGGTCCGGACGAGCTCGCCAAGCTCGGCTCCTATGTCGAGCCGCTCGGCGCTAAGGCCCTCGTCATCGTGACGCCTTCGGGCAAGAAGCGCGTCGGTGCCAAGATCGAGGGCGGCTTTGCCGAGGCTAAGGCCGAGCTGCTGTTTGAGGACTTTAACGGCGAGTGCTCCAAGGGCGAGGTCGATCGCCTGGTTGCGCTCGCTCGCGACAACGGTTGCGACATCATCGTCGGCGTCGGTGGCGGCAAGATCCTCGACACCGCGAAGGCCGTCGCCTACTACCTGGAGTCCCCGGTCATCATTTGCCCCACCATTGCCTCGACCGATGCACCGTGCTCGGCACTTTCGGTGCTCTACACCGATGACGGCCAGTTCGATAAATATCTCTTCCTTAAGGCAAACCCCAATATTGTCCTTATGGATACGACGGTTATCGCGGCGAGCCCGGTGCGCCTGACGGTTTCCGGTATGGGCGATGCGCTCGCAACCTATTTCGAGGCTCAGGCGACGCACGATGCCGACGGCGGCACTTGCGCTGGCGGCAAGGGGGGCATGGCTGGTCTGGCGCTTGCCAAGCTCTGCTACGAGACGCTTATGGCCGATGGCGTCAAGGCCAAGGTCGCGCTGGAGAAGGGTGCGCTCACGCCTGCCGTCGAGCACATCATCGAGGCCAATACGCTGCTTTCGGGCATTGGCTTTGAGAGCTCGGGCCTTGCTGCTGCTCATGCCATCCACAATGGCCTGACGATGCTGCCCGAGTGCCACGGCATGTATCACGGCGAGAAGGTCGCCTTTGGCACCATCGTCCAGCTGGTACTCGAGGATGCCCCGACTGAGAAACTCGAGGAAGTTTTGGGCTTCTGCATTGAGCTGGGCCTGCCTGTTACGCTCAAGGAGCTGGGCGTTGCCGAGGTTACGCGCGAGAAGGCCATGATTGTTGCCGAGGCCGCCTGCGCGCCCGATGACACCATGTGCAACATGCCGTTTGAGGTGACGCCCGAGATGGTCGCAAACGCCATCCTGGGCGCCGACGCGCTGGGCCACTACTATCTCATGGATGAGTAAATCAAGCTAAGGAAGGGGCAAAGCCAGCAGATGGCTTTGCCCCTTTTTTGCTATGGTGCAAAGGGGCAAGGTTACTTTGCACCAATCGTTGTTTGATGAAGGGCGGATTCTCGTATGGCGCTTCCTATGGTTTACGGCGGTCCCGGCCGGTATGTTCAGGGGCCGGGCGAACTGTCGCGTCAAGGCAGGTATTTGTCATGGTTGGGCTGCGCTGCCTATGTCTTGTTTGACCAAGGCACCGAGGATCGGCTGTGCAGGCAGATCGTCGATGGATTTCTGGACGAAGATCTAAGCGAGCCTTTCTTTAAGATTTATGACGGTCCGTGTACGGAAGAGGCCGTTGTCGAAATGGCTAAGGAAGCCCAGGCCGAGTATTGCGACATGGTAGTGGGTATTGGCGGCGGCAAGATGCTCGATATCGCCAAGGCCGTTGCGTTTTATGCCGAGTTGCCGTTGTGCGTATGCCCCACGGCGGCTTCGATGGACGGTCCGTGCAGCGAGATTTCCGATGCCGATTTGCAGGGTGTTGCAAATGCGGTCTTTAGAAACGAGCGCAATATGGCCAACGAGCAGGCCAAGGTGACCAAACAAAAACTCGTGCAGCTCATGTGCGAGGCATAGCTTGGCACTTGATTGACCTTGTGCAATCGAGGCGGCGATAGGCCATGGGCTATTTGCCGCAAAGATGCTCCGCGTGTAATTTGCCCGAGGCGTGGGCCGATAGCGTATCATTATCTCTTGCTTGTTTGCACTGCTCAGGGAGGGGCCGCGCATGGCGCAGGAACACGATCTGTTTGATGACATTATCGAGATCAGCAAGGGTTTCGACTTTCTTAAAAACCCGCTTGGCGGTGTGACCGATGCGCTCGATCCGTCGGCGCCGCAGTGGAATCCTGCTGACTACAAGGAGCGTCCGCGCGGCAACACCATTCCGTGCCTGACCTGCAAAAACGAAAAGAGCGGCTGCACCGCGTGCATGGACGTGTGCCCGGTCAACGCTATTGAGGTCGAGGAAGACGCCATCGAGATCCTCGACTCCTGCCGCAAGTGCGGTCTGTGCGCCGCTGCCTGCCCGACCGAGGCGATCATCTCGCCGCGCCTGGCGCCTAAAAACCTGTATGACGATATCGTCTCTGCTGCTACGAGCCACGAGACCGCCTACGTCACCTGCACGCGTGCCCTCAAACGCATGCCGCGTGAAAACGAGGTCGTCGTTGCCTGCGTGGGCGATATTACGGCAGAGACCTGGTTCTCGGTACTGGCCGACTATCCCAACGTGAGTGTGTACCTGCCGTTGGGCGTGTGCGATAAATGCCGCAACACCGGCGGCGAGGACATTCTGGGCGAGGCGATTGCGAAGGCCGAGGAGTGGTCCGGCACGGGTATGGGCTTGGAGGTCGACCCCAAGAGCCTCAAATGCCATAAGCGCCGCGAGTACGAGCGCAAGGAGTACATGGAAAAAATTGCCCGCACCACGGGCCTGACGGTGACCAAGCTCAATCCGGCGACGGCGGCGCTGGCCTCGGTGACGCAGAAGCTCAAGGCCCATCGCCATCAGATTACCCAGCTGGAGCGCACGCTCAACACCATGTGCGGCACCACGACGACCAAGCGTCGCCGTTCGCTCACGCACGGGCGGCAGCTGGTGCTCTCGACACTGCAAAACCACCCCGAGCTTGCCCAGAACATGCAGGTGAGCACGCCGGAGTGCGATTTTGACAAGTGCACGTCGTGCGGCGAGTGCGTCAACGTGTGCCCCACGTTTGCCTGCGATTTGGTGGGAAGCGGTCGCTTTGCGCTGGAGTCCACGTATTGCCTAGGTTGCGGAGCCTGCGTCAAAGTGTGTCCCGAGCATGCGCTCAAGCTGGTCGAGCACGATGCATCCAACCTGGTCGTCGTCGATCCCGAGGCCGAGGAAAAGGCCGCCCAGAAGGCGAAGGCTCACGAAGAAGCTGAGAAGGTTAAGGCTGAGGCAAAGGCCAAGCTTGACAAGATGCTCGATCAGGTAGAAAAGCTCGCGGAGTAGATAAAAGAGCGTACATGATGGCCGGTGGGACAGGTATTGCCCCGCCGGCCAAAAAAGTTGCGGTGGAATAGTTCCCGTTTTGCCCTTAAGCTGGCCATTCTAGGAACTATTTCACCGCAACTAATAGACAGTTAGCTCATACTGCTCTGATGGGTCTCGCTGCCGTTATTGCGGCGGGTGACCGTTTCGTGGAGTAAAAAGAAGCTAGGAACCTGCTTTGTCTCGGTGTATTCCATAAGGATGCCGTCGGCGTTGTAGGTCTGTCCGCGTATAACGGCGAGTGCGTTAAAGTCGTCGAGATCGAGCACACGCGCATCTTCGGGCGTGGGATGCTCAATCGTTACATCGCGTTTGCCCGTGGCAATCTTAATGCCAAGATCTTCTTCGAGGTAACGATAAATCGAATCGTTGACAATCTCGGGTGTCAGTCCCGGTACCTGTGAGCTTAGGTAATAGGAGTCGTCGGAGCACACGGCATGTCCGTTTGCATAACGGATGCGTTTGGCGCGCGTGAGCTCGCAGCCTTCGGGAAACCCGGTAATCCTGGAGAGTGCCTTGCTACAGACGAGGAGCTCAAAGACAGTGGTAGCCGTTTTGAGCTCAAAGCCTCGGCTGGCTGCGATTTCCTTAAAGGTCTCGAGTCCGCCGCCACCACGACTCGTCTCGTCACTGATGTTGCGAATGACGCGCATGCCTTTGCCTTGCTGGGGGAGCACGTATCCATCTGCCGCAAGCATCGAGATGGCGCGACGGACCGTCATGCGCGAACAGCCAAACAGCTGCGTGAGTTCAGTCTCCGAAGGCAGATAGCTTAGATAGGCGTATGTGCCGTCGTCAATCGACTGCTTCACGTTGTCATAAATGGTTTGGAAGATGGCTCGCGCCATGACGGTCTCCTAGAGCTGAGTGCGCGAGCGGTGGATGAGGACTGCTCGCGCAGGTGTCGATCGATTTACTTGCTGGGGTCGATTATATATTTACCCATGGCACGCAGAGCTGGGTCTGACAGGATGGCGCCGAGTTCGTCGAGGGAAGCCACCTTGGCGACCATCGAGGATACGTCGAGCCTGCCAGAGTCGATGAGCTCGAGCGCGCGACGCTGCGTATAAGGGTTGATGTAGGACGAGGTAAGCACAAGCTCCTTCTGGAAGACCTCGAAGGGCTTGACAGTGATTGTCTCATCGGGCTTGGTGAGGCCGAACATCATGACCGTAGCCTTGTGGCCGGCGATCTGGATGGCCTGCTCGATGGTGACGGGCTTGCCAACACACTCGATAACGACATCGACGTTGCCGACGCCCTCCTGCTTCAGGCGGGCCGGGACGTCCTCGTGGATGGAATCAATGGCCAGGTCGGCGCCGAGTTTGAGCGCAACCTCGCGCTTGCCTTCGACAGGCTCGAGCAAGACAACCTTGGTGGCGCCGGCGTTTTTAGCAAGCTGCATCATGAGCAGACCGATCATGCCGCCGCCGATAACGACAACTGTGCTGCCGGGCTTGATGTTGCACATATCGATGCCGTGCAGGCAGCAGGCGACGGGCTCGGTCATAGCACCCTGCTCAAAGCTGGTGTGATCGCCCAACTTGTAGACTTGCTGCATATCGACGGAGCAGTACTCGGCAAAGCCGCCGTTAACGGTGGTGCCGTAACCGGTCATATGCTCGCAGTAGTGGTTGATTCCGTCGCGGCAGGGTTCGCAGCAGCCGCAGGGATGGTTTGGGTCGATGCACACGCGATCGCCCGGTTTAAAGCCAGCGACGTCGCTGCCCACGGCCTCGACAACGCCCGCAAACTCATGACCAAGGATCGTGGGCGGGGTAACGTCGGCTGCACCCTTGTCGCCTTCATAGATATGCACGTCGGTGCCGCAGACGCCGCAAGCTTTGACGTTGATCAGAACGTCGCGCTTGCCCACGGCCGGCTTTGCCGATTCCTCGACTCTGAGGTCGTGCTTTCCATAGAAGACCGCGCTTTTCATGGTGACTCCTTAACGTGGCGGTGAATATTGTAATGAAGTATAGGCATGTCTACAGGTATAGACAAGCACATCTAGACAAGTTGAAAAGAAATATAATTTGCGGCCATAAGCTATGTTAGATTTAGCAGGCAAAATACTGGACTTATACCGTTTACGGCCAATAATCGACCGCTGACCGAACATAGAAACCGTATCAACTTGTCTAGATAAGTGATATGATAAAAATAGAAGCGCAAGAAGCCGGGGACACGGGCCCACCCGTCCAATTGCACGAGGTACACGCAAACGGCGCGTCTGCGGTCTCGAGTGAAGCCAAAACCGCAGTCGCTCCGAATGAAGAGAGGGGGATTCCCCGTCATGATGCAAAAGATACAACGTTTCGGCGGTGCAATGTACACGCCTGCAATTCTTTTCGCATTTTCCGGAATTGTCGTTGGCCTAGGTACGTTGTTTACCACCGAGGCGATCTTTGGCGAGATGGCCACTGCGGGCCATCTTTGGTTTGATTGCTGGAATGTGCTGCTCCAGGGTGGTTGGACGCTCTTTAACCAGATGCCGTTGCTGTTTTGCGTAGCGTTGCCAATCTCGCTCGCGAACAAGCAGAACGCTCGCTGCTGCATGGAGGCTTTGGCCATCTATCTTACCTTCAACTACTTTGTAAGCACAATCTTGGGGCAGTGGGGCCCTGTCTTTGGCGTCGACTACTCTGTCGAGGCAGGCAGTGGTACTGGTCTTGCCACTATCGCAAGCATCAAAACGCTTGATATGGGCATCATGGGCGCGCTCATTATCTCTGGTATCGCCACGATGCTGCATAACAAGTTCTTCGATACCGAGCTCCCCGAGTGGTTGGGCGTGTTCTCGGGCTCCGTGTTCATCTATATGATCGGTTTCTTCGTTATGGTTCCGGTCGCTCTTATCGCCTGCCTGGTGTGGCCGCATGTTCAGGCTGCTATCTCTGCCTTCCAGGGATTCATCCTTTCCGCCGGTACGTTTGGCGTGGGCGTCTTTGCTTTCTTCGAGCGCGTGCTGATTCCTACAGGCCTGCATCACTTTATCTATACGCCGTTCTATTACGACAACGCGGCGGTCAACGGCGGCATCTTTGCCGCTTGGGCCAACATCCTGCCCCAACTGGCTGCCGATCCGAGCATTGCTCTTAAGGATGCCGCACCCTGGGCTGCCTATACCTGCCCTGGTTGGACTAAGGTCTTCGGCTCGCTTGGCGTCGCCATTGCGTTTTATATGACCGCCAAACCCGAGCGCAAGCAGCGCGTCAAGGCTCTGCTGATCCCGGTCACCCTTACCGCTATGCTTTGCGGTATCACCGAGCCGCTTGACTTCACCTTCCTGTTCATCGCGCCCGGCCTGTT